>CAJYRE010000478.1 GCA_913776675.1 Rhizobiaceae bacterium | reverse complement strand
AGCGAAAAAAGCATCCGCCGAGGTTTTATGCACCGAGCAATAGGCCACCGCTGTCGTGGTGCCTTGCCGCAAAAACTCATCAAAGAAATGCGTTGCAATCCGCTGGGCATGGGCCGTTTCCACAAAGCGGCATTCCTCGGGGAAGGTATAGGTGTTGAGCCATTCCAGCAGATTGGCAGCATAGGAGCCAATCACCTGCATTTGCGGAAAATGCACATGGCAATCAATAAAGCCGGGCATGATCAGATGCGGGCGGTGATCCACCTCTACAGCCGCCTCTGATGCTTTCCCTTTCACGTCAGCATAAGCGCCGGAGGCAAGAACCAGCCCGTTTTCCACCAGTACAGCGCCATCGATCTCGTAGAGATAGCTGTCTGTGTCGGTGATGTGTTGTGGTGCCGTTTTGAAAGACAGCAGGCGGCCACGGATCAGGGTTTCGGTCATAATGCAGGTTTGCCTTTCACAGCGCTTTCATACCATGCCGTCAGCAAAGCCCGCTCTTGCGGGGTGACGCTGGTGACATTGCCCGGCGGCATAGCGTGGCTACGGCCTGCCTGCAAATAAATCTCGCGGGCATGGGCGGCAATCTCGTTGTCGGTTTCAAATTTTACGTTTTTGGGTGGGAAGGTCAGCCCCTCCCATGATGGTTCCTGCGCGTGGCACATGGAGCAACGGGCCTGAATCACATCCCGCGCCGCGCCAAAATGCGCATCTGCCATAAATTGCTGCTGCATGGGCGATAGGCTCGCATGTTCGCCCTCAGAGGGCTTTTGCACGGTGGAGAGCCACATGATGATAATAAAAATCACCGTGGTGATCATCCATGTCCAGATTGGCTTGCCCTTGCGGGCATGGCCGGTGTTGAACCAGTGGCGGATGGACACACCCATCAGGAACACCAGTGCTGCAATAATCCAGTTATAGGCCGTGGCGAAAGCCAGCGGATAATGGTTGGACAGCATGAAAAACACGACGGGCAGCGTCAGGTAATTGTTGTGCAGGGAGCGCTGCTTGGCAATGATGCCGTATTTCGGATCGGGCTTTCGCCCGGCAATCAGATCGGCCACCACCACACGCTGGTTGGGCATGATGATGAAAAACACATTGGCGGTCATGATGGTGGCGGTAAAGGCACCGAGATGCAAAAACGCGGCCCGGCCCGTAAACACCTGCGTATAACCCCAAGCCATGATCACCAGCAGAATATACAGTAGGATCATCAAGCCCCAGGTGCTCTTGCCAATCGGTGATTTGCACAACAGATCATAACAGACCCAGCCCACGGCCAAGGAGGCCAGCGACAGGCCAATGGCCTGAACATGGCTGAGTGGGAGCAGGCTGCGATCAATCAAAAACAGATCAGCCCCGCCGTAATAGACCACACAGAGCATGGCAAAGCCGGACATCCAGGTGAAATAGCTTTCCCATTTGAACCAGATGAGATGCTTGGGCATGGAAGCCGGGGCGACCAGATATTTCTGGATATGGTAAAAACCGCCGCCATGCACCTGCCATTCCTCGCCATACACACCTTCCGGCATGCCGGGGCGCTTGGTCAGGCCCAGATCAAGCGCGATAAAATAGAAGGAAGAACCGATCCACGCGATGGCTGTAACGACGTGCAGCCAGCGGATCGCAAAGGTGAGCCATTCCCAGGCAATGGCATATTCATACATAAGGCACCCCTTTTTCTCTCCCGACTCGTGACTGTGCAAAATGTTGGGCCTTAATGGAAGGGTGTGGTGCGGGAAATGTGCAAAAAATTGTGCATGGCTTCAATTTAGGCAGTGTCATGTGAGAAGGGTGGGAGTTCCGCTTTCAACCATTGCTGGAATGCCGTGACTTTTGCCGTTTTGCGCCGTTGCGGGGGATAGGTAAGCCAATAGGTTTTACCGTCACCCAGCAGCAAATCAAAAGGCTGGAGCAAACGGCCACTGGTGAGGTCTTCAGCCACATAAAACGGACTGAGCATGGCGACACCGTGGCCCGCAATGGCGGCCCCGGCCTCCAGATCAAGCGCCCCGAATGCCGAAAAACGGGCGGGAATCGTACGTGAAAAGGGAACGCCAGCGGCGGTCAACCACTCCTGCCACCATTCTTCACTGGTGCTGACCCAAGGAAGCTTCAAAAGATCGACGGGTTCATGAACGCCACCAATGCTGGCTGCAAGCGCAGGGCTGAGCATCGGTGTGTAACTCAGCTTTAAAATGGGATCGCTCATCAGTCCCGGTGGTGGTTCCTCGCTGATGTGGATGGCCACATCACCACTTTCACGGGTCAAGTCCCGGCCATTTTCGGACCGCAGCAGGCGCACGGCGATGTTTGGATGCTTGAGCTGAAATTTGCCCAGATGTCGCGCCAGCCAATGGGAGGCGAAGGTGGGGGTGGAGTGAATTTCCAGCACCTCGTCGGCGGTTTGTCGGGCGGTTGCTACAGCTTCGCGGAGCAGTTCAAACCCCTCGCGGGTTTTGGGCAAAAGTCGTTCGCCGGTTTCCGTCAGCGCAATCTGCCGGGTTTGGCGCAAGAACAGTGCCTCACCAATATTGTCTTCCAAAATCTTGATTTGATAGCTCACCGCCGTTTGCGTCATGCCAAGCTCATCCCCAGCACGGGTAAAACTGCCGTGGCGTGCCACTGCTTCGAACACGCGGAGCGCATTGACTGGAAACTGCTTCGACATTTTCATGGATAAGCTTTCTTTATGCGTTGTCATCGTATTTGAATTGGAAACGCTGCGCAATTCAATCCACAATGTTGATCAAGAACAGCAAGGCTCGGTGTTGGAACTGCGGTCTTCATGACTTGTAATTCATTGAAATCATAAAAATAACGGATGCAATGGCGCATGCCTGCTGGCTGTGCGCGAGCCATGCCGTTTGCACACAGGGTACGGCTCATGGAAAAGGGATTGAAGCTTTTACAATGGATTTTTCGATGGATGAATCGGCCGAATGGGTGCCGCACGGATATGTCTGAGGATTTGCGTCATGATCTTGGATTGCAGGATCAAGACAGTATCAACAACCGTATTGAGGCATTCTGGGGCTGGTACATTCGCAAAAGATAGGCTTATCGTTGCAACAATTCCGCCGCCACCAGGGCTGCAATCACGGCTGGCCGTTTGTCTTTGCGCTCACTTTTGCCAATCGGCAGGGTCAGGCGTGTAAGGCAGGCAGGGTCTGTTCCTTCGCGGGCCAGCCAATGGGCAAAGGTGGCGCGTTTGCTGCTTGAGCCGATCATGCCGATGTAGGAAAGATCGTCTCTTGCCAAGGCCTCGCGGGCGATGAGAAAATCCAGTGCGTGGTCGTGGGTGACGATGACGCAAGCACCGCCGGGATCGATTTTGGCCACCTGCGCTTCCGGCATGGCGCTTCGCTGAAAATTGATGCCGGCAGCAATGTCGCCGTCGATATGCTCACGGGTATCAATCAGGGTAACGCGAAACGGCAGCGGGGCGAGGGCGGTGGCCAGCGCCAGACCCACATGGCCAGCGCCAAAAATGAAAACGGGCGGGAGGCTGTCATAGGCTGCGGCCTGTTGTTGTTGAAAAATCTTGCGTCTTTCCTTTGTGAGACGGGTTAAGCGCAGCCCCACACGTCCGCCGCAGCATTGGCCGATCTCCGGGCCAAGTGGCACCTCCATCTCGGCTTCATCATCGCCATTCATCAGCATGGAACGGGCTTTGTCGATGGCCAGATATTCAAGCTGGCCGCCACCAATCGTGCCAGTCGTGGCGTGAGCGGCGACAATCATAAAGGCCCCAGCCTCACGCGGGGTTGAGCCTTTGGCGTCCGTTACCGTCACCAGCACGGCATCGGGGTGGGCGGCCAAAAACGCGCCCGTATGGGATGGTTGGCCCGCCATCACAGCTTTTTCAGCCGCTCCACGGCCATCAGCACCCGCTCTGGGGTGGCGGGCGCATCCAGCCGCGGGCAATGGCGGTAATCGGCCACCGATGCCACCGCCATGGACAGTGCTTCGAGAACTGAGATCGCCAGCATGAATGGCGGCTCACCCACCGCCTTTGAGCGTCCAATGGTCAGTTCCGCATTTTCCGCCCAATCCGCCAGTTTGACATTGAAAATTTTCGGGCGGTCGGAGGCCAACGGGATTTTATAGGTCGAGGGCGCGTGGGTGCGCAGGCGGCCCTTGCCATCCCACCAAAGCTCTTCCGTGGTCAGCCAGCCCATGCCCTGCACAAAGCCGCCTTCAATCTGGCCGATATCAATGGCCGGATTGAGCGATTTGCCGACATCATGGAGAATGTCGGTGCGATCCATCAGATATTCGCCGGTCAGCGTGTCAATCGACACTTCCGTGCAGGCTGCGCCATAGGCGTAATAATAAAATGGCGTGCCGCGCCCGGTTTCGCGGTTCCAGTGGATTTTCGGCGTCTTGTAAAAGCCAGCGGCGGACAGTTGCACGCGGCCCAGATAGGCCTGTCTGATCAATTCAGGGAAGGGGATTTCCTGCGCTCCAACAGCAACCCGGTTGGGCAAAAACCGCACATCCTCTGCCGCCACGTTCCATTTCTCGGCAGCAAAGGCCACCAGCCGTTCCTTGATTTGCCGGGCGGCATCAAAGGCGGCCATGCCGTTCAGGTCTGCGCCGGAAGAGGCGGCGGTAGCGGAGGTATTGGGCACTTTGCCGGTGGTGGTTGCGGTGATTTTCACCACATCAATATCCACCTGAAAGGCATCGGCCACCACCTGCGCCACCTTGGTGTA
>CAJYRE010000477.1 GCA_913776675.1 Rhizobiaceae bacterium | reverse complement strand
GGCCGGTTTACGCCGATTATTGCCATTGCGGTGTTCATGGTGCCGGTGTTTGCCCGCATCACCGCCAGTGCGGCGCGGCAAATCTGGGAGCGTGATTATGTGCTGGCTGCACGGGGTGCGGGCAAGGGCAAGGTGTTGATCACAATCGAACATGTGCTGCCCAATATTGCCAACCAGATCATCGTGCAGGTGACCATTCAGCTGGGTCTGGCGATTTTGACCGAAGCGGGCTTGAGCTTTCTGGGCCTTGGCATGCCGCCACCGGCTCCGACATGGGGGCGGATGTTGGCTGATTCACAGACCTTTCTCAATATAGCACCGTGGATGGCCATTCTGCCGGGTCTTGCCATTGCCATGACAGTGTTGGGTTTCAATATGTTGGGTGATGGGCTGCGTGACCTGCTCGACCCGCGGGAAAAGGGACGGTCATGAGCAACACGCCATTTCTATCCATTCGCAATCTTTCCGTTTCTATTGCGTTGCCTCAACGCGGAGAAATGCCGGTGCTGAGCGATGTTGATTTTGATCTTCGCGCTGGCGAAACCCTTGGCGTGGTGGGCGAGAGCGGCTCTGGCAAGTCGTTGCTGTCCTTGGCAATCATGAGGCTGTTGCCGCAGGTTGCAAGGCCCAGAGGGCAAATTCTGCTGGAGGGAGAAGACCTGCTCAGCGCCTCGGAAAAGCGGATGTGCGCCATTCGCGGCAATCGCATCGGCATGATCTTTCAAGAGCCGCTGACGGCGCTCAATCCGGCGATGACGATTGGCGATCAGATTGCCGAAGGGCTGGTCTGTCATCAGGGCCTGTCGTGGCATGATGCACGGCGCGAGGCGATTGATTTGCTGGATCAAGTGCGCATTCCTGATGCTGTCCGCCGGGCGAAGACCTATCCGCATGAAATGTCTGGCGGCCAACGCCAGCGGGTGGGCATTGCCATGGCATTGGCCTTGAAACCCTCCCTTATGATTGCCGATGAACCCACCACCGCACTGGATGTGACCGTGCAGGCCGAAGTGCTGGATATTCTGGGCGAGCTAATCCACGCCCATCAGATGGCCCTGATCCTGATCAGCCATGATCTTGGCGTGATTGCCCGCATGTGCGACCGCACTCTGGTGATGTATGCCGGGCGGCGGATGGAAGAAGGACCAACCCGCCCGGTGTTTGAACAGCCGATGCACCCCTACACGCGAGGCCTTTTGAATGCCGTGCCGCGCCGCCGCATTGATGGGGCGCGACCAGCCACCATTTCCGGCTCCGCCCCCGGTTTTGCCAATCTGCCCAAGGGCTGCTGCTTTTCCGATCGCTGTCCGGAGCAATTTGCCGATTGCCATACGGTTGCACCGGCATGGCAAAGGCTGGGTGAGGAGCGGGGCGCACGCTGCCTGCTGCTTCAATCCGGGGAGACACACTGATGGCCACGCAACCTCTTCTCGATATTCGCATGTTGACCCGCGATTATGTCAGCCGTCCGCTGTTTGGTGCGCCCCACACCAGCCGGGCGCTGGATGAACTGTCGATGGGTGTCAATGCGCAAGAGATTTACGGCATTGTCGGCGAGAGCGGCTGTGGCAAATCCACCCTTGCCCGCCTGGTCATGGCGCTGGATCGGCCCACCTCCGGCCATGTGATTTTTGACGGGGATGATCTGTTTTCGCTCAACGATAAAGCCTTGATGCGCAAACGGCGTGATTTTCAAATGGTGTTTCAAGACCCGTTTGGATCGCTTGATCCCCGCCAGAAGATTGGTCGCATCGTTGCCGAACCCCTGCATGTGCTGGCGGAAAAGCCTGGCAAGGCAGACATTCGGGAAAAAGTGGCCGATATGCTGGAAAGCGTTGGCCTGCAAGCCGCCCATGCAGATCGTTATCCGCATGAATTTTCTGGCGGTCAGCGCCAGCGCATTGCCATTGCCCGCGCCTTGATTACCGAGCCGCGTCTGGTGGTGGCCGATGAGGCGGTGTCGGCGCTGGATCTTTCCGTGCAGGCGCAGGTGCTGAACCTGCTGCTGGACCTGCGTGAAAAGCGCGGCGTCACCTTTCTGTTCATCACCCACAATCTGGCGGTGGTCGATTGTATCGCCGACCGGGTGGGGGTGATGTATCGCGGGCGCTTGGTGGAGCAGGGGCCAGCCCATGCGGTGTTTGAGAAGCCCTTGCATCCCTACACGAAAGTGCTGGCCGATGCAGAACCCAGCATTCAGCGTTTTGGCAGGCCAGAGCGCATGCCGCCTGCGGACCCCGCGTTGGCAAAGCTGCCGGATACTGGCAAGGGCTGTGCGTTTCGGTCCCGCTGTCCGCTGGCCGTCAAACGCTGTGCTGAAGAGCCGCCCGAACTCCGCACCTTTTCCCCTGGCCGCGATGTGGCCTGCCATCAGGCCGAAGTCATGGCTTCGGTCTGACGTTTTATCTATTCTATTGACATCGGAAAACTGACAATGACTGATCTTCTTAATTTGACCATCCGGCAACTGGTGGCAGCTTATGCGGCCAAAACCCTTTCTCCCACAGAATATTGGCAGGCTGTGGAAGCCCGTATTGAAGCCTTTGAGCCGCAGATTTGCGCCCTTTACCTTTATGATCCAGAGAGTGCACGGGAGCAGGCCAAGGCATCCACAGAGCGCTGGCAGCGCGGCGCAACGCTGGGGCTGCTGGATGGGATTCCGGTGTCGCTGAAAGAATTGATTGCCACCAAGGGTCAGCCCGTTCCGCTTGGTACGGCGGCTGTGGAATTGGTGCCCGCCGCCCAGGATGCGCCAATTGCCGCCCGCATGAAGGAAGATGGGGCCATTCTGTTTGCCAAAACCACCTGCCCGGATTACGGCATGTTGTCCTCTGGTTTATCGAGCTTTCATCCGCTCAGCCGCAATCCGTGGGATGTCAGCCAAAACCCCGGCGGCTCCAGTGCAGGGGCTGCCGCCGCAGGGGCTGCGGGCTATGGTCCGCTACATATCGGCACGGATATTGGCGGCTCGGTGCGCCTGCCTGCGGGCTGGACCGGCCTCTTTGGCTTCAAGCCCAGCCATGGCCGCATTCCGGTTGATCCCTATTATGTCGGTCGCTGCGCAGGTCCGATGACGCGCTGTGTGGATGATGCGGCTTACTCAATGGCTACCTTGTCGCGCCCCGATTGGCGCGATGGCACCAGCCTTCCGCCCAATGATTTCAACTGGCTGGATGATGAGATCGACGTACGCGGCATGAAAATTGG
>CAJYRE010000476.1 GCA_913776675.1 Rhizobiaceae bacterium | reverse complement strand
GACGCTCAACGCCATGCGCCCCGATGTGCTGGTGGTGCGCCATGCATCCGCTGGTGCTGCCGCGCTGCTGTCACAAAAAGTTGCCTGCTCGGTAATCAACGCAGGCGATGGCCAGCATGAACATCCGACTCAAGCACTTTTGGATGCGCTGACCATCCGCCGCGCCAAGGGCAAGCTGTCGCGCATTATCGTCGCCATTTGCGGCGATGTGCTGCATTCGCGCGTGGCCCGCTCCAACATCCTGCTGCTCAACGCCATGGGCGCACGGGTGCGGGTTGTGGCTCCAGCCACGCTCCTACCCTCCGGCATTGCGGATATGAGCGTGGAAGTGTTCCACGACATGAAGGAAGGGCTAAAAGACGCCGATGTGGTGATGATGCTGCGTTTGCAGCGTGAGCGCATGTCTGGCTCGTTTGTGCCGTCAATCCGCGAATATTTCCACTTCTACGGCCTTGATGCTGAAAAGCTGAAAGCCGCCAAGGAAGACGCATTGGTGATGCACCCTGGCCCAATGAACCGGGGTGTGGAAATTGCCTCGGACGTGGCCGATGGTCCGCAGAGCGTGATTGAGCAACAGGTGGAAATGGGCGTGGCCGTGCGCATGGCAGTGATGGAATCGCTGCTGATCTCGGAAAACAACGGTCCGCGTAGTGAAGGATTTGGCGCATGAACAAGCCGCTTGTCTTCAACAATGCCCGTATCATTGACCCATCCCGCTCCCTGGATGAGGTGGGCAGCATTATCGTTGACGCTGATGGCCGCATTCTCGCAGCCGGTGCAGAGGCCCGCAACCAGGGTGCGCCGGAAGGTGCCGAAGTGCGTGATTGCAAAGGCCTGATTGCGGCACCGGGTCTGGTGGATGCGCAGGTGTTTGTCGGTGAGCCCGGCGCTGAACACTGCGAAACCTTGGCCTCGGCGGGCAAAGCGGCGGCGGCTGGCGGCGTCACATCCTTCATCATGATGCCGGATACCGATCCAGTGATTGATGATATTGCGCTGGTGGAATTCATCAAGAATGCCGCGCGAGAAAAATCGCCGGTCAATATCTATCCCGCAGCGGCGCTGACCCGCGGCCTGCGCGGCGAAGAAATGACCGAAATCGGAATGCTTCAGCAAGCCGGTGCCGTGGGCTTCACGAACGGTCGTCATGGACTGCATGACACCTTGGTGCTACGCCGGGTGATGACCTATGCGCGAGAATTTGGGGCCGTGGTCTCGCTGGTCGCCAAGGACAAGTATCTGGGCAATGGTGTGATGAATGAGGGCCTGTTTGCAAGCTGGCTTGGCCTTTCGGGCGTGCCAAAGGAAGCAGAGCTTATTCCGCTGGAGCGCGATTTGCGCATCGCAGCCCTCACCCGCGCCAAATATCACGCAGCCAGCATCTCGGTGCCGGAATCGGTGGAAGCCATTCAGCTTGCGCGAAAGCGCGGCGCAAAGGTCACTTGCGGCATTTCCATCAATCACCTGTCGCTCAATGAAAACGACATTGGCGAGTATCGCACCTTCTTCAAACTCTTCCCGCCGCTTCGCGCCGAAGATGACCGGATGGGCATGGTGGAAGCACTGGCCAGGGGCGAGATCGATATTATCGTCTCGGCCCATGACCCGCAGGATGTCGATACCAAGCGCCTGCCGTTTGGTGATGCTGCCGATGGCGCGATTGGCCTTGAAACCATGCTGGCGGCAGCGCTACGGCTGCATCACAGCGGCCACGTGTCGCTCACGCGGCTCATCGATGCCATGTCCACCCGGCCAGCAGAGATTTTCGGTCTGGAGGCTGGCACATTGAAGCCCGGTGCAAAGGCCGATATGGTGCTGATTGATCTGGATGAGCCTTGGATTGTAGCGAAAGACGCCATCGTTTCGCGCTCCAAGAACACACCGTTTGAGGATGCCCGCTTCTCTGGCCGTGCGGTTGCTACCTATGTGGCAGGCCGTCAGGTCTTTTCTTTGTAATGTTTCATGCCCAAGGACACCTTCCATGCCAAGCATTGATTATAGCCAGATAACTGTGGTTGCACTGATCGCCTCTCTGGCCATCGGCTATCTGCTGGGATCAATCCCGTTCGGGTTGATTCTCACACGCATGGCAGGCTTGGGCGATGTGCGCAAAATTGGCTCCGGCAATATCGGAGCCACCAATGTGTTGCGCACCGGCAATAAAAAAATTGCTGCCGCAACATTGTTGCTGGATGCCTTCAAGGCCACAGCCGCCGTGCTGATTGCCCAAAAGCTGTATGGTACAGAAACCGTTCATCTGCCGGGGCTGCTCGGCGGCTTTGCAGCCTTCATTGGCCATCTCTTCCCCATCTGGCTTGGGTTCAAAGGCGGCAAAGGCGTTGCCACCTATCTGGGCATGTTGCTGGGCGTTTTTCCGGCCATGGTGCTGGTGTTTGCCATCGTCTGGCTGTCCATTGCCAAATTAAGCCGTTACTCGTCGCTGTCCGCACTGGTTGCAACTCTTGTTATTCCGGTTGTATTGTGGCTAACTGGGCAGCCGGAGGCCGCTCTGGTGACAGCCGCCATGACGGTGATCACCTGGGCCAAACACAAAGCCAATATTGAACGGCTGATCTCCGGCACTGAAGGCAAGATAGGTCAAAAGGAATAGGCAATGTCACGTCACAGCGCAGGTAAAGCAGGCATTGCGCTGACGGAAAGACAAAGAATAGCCTGGCTGCGGCTGATCCGCAGTGACAATGTCGGCCCCGCGACGTTTCGGGACCTGATCAACAATTTCGGCACCGCTGAGCGGGCGCTGGAAATGCTGCCGGAACTGTCGCAACGGGGCGGTGCCACCCGCACAATACGCATTGCCAGCAAGGATGAGGCCGAACGGGAGCTGGAGTTCTGCCATCGATTTGGTGCGAGATTTGTGGGAATAGGAGAGCCGGATTATCCACCTGCCCTTCGCCAGATTGATGCTGCCCCGCCCCTTCTGGCCATGAAAGGCAATGGCGATACCGCCACAAAACCATCGATCGGCATCGTCGGCTCCAGAAATGCATCGATCAGCGGTGTGAAAATGGCAACCATGCTGGCGCGCGATTGCGGCCTGGCGGGCTATACGATCACGTCGGGCCTTGCCCGTGGCATTGATACAGCCGCCCACAATGCAAGCCTCGACACAGGCACAATGGCGGCGATGGCCGGCGGGCTGGACCAGCCCTATCCACCTGAAAATATTGGCCTTCTGAAACAAATCTGGGATGGCAGAGGGGTGGCCATCAGCGAAATGCCTTTTGGCTGGGAGCCCCGTGCCCGTGATTTTCCAAGGCGCAATCGGTTGATTGCCGGAACATCGCTGGGTGTCGCCGTCATTGAAGCCGCCAGCCGTTCCGGCTCACTGATCACAGCCCGTCTGGCAGCAGATATCGGGCGGCTGGTTTTCGCCATTCCCGGCTCACCGCTGGACCCCCGCTGTCATGGGACAAATGATCTTCTGAAAAATGGTGCCATCGTCACAACTGAGGCGCGCGACCTGCTGGAAGCGCTTTCTCCTCTTAGCAACATTGATCTGTTTGCCCCGCCACAGGTTGAAGAACCCGCCTATGAAGAAAGCGAAACATTCAACCATCCCCCCGGCGATATGGAGCGCACAAAGGTGATTGATGCCCTGGGGCCAACGCCGGTTGAGGTCAATGATATTATTCGCCACACCCAGCTTCCGGCCTCTTCTGTTTATCTTGTCATGCTGGAGTTGGATATTGCCGGGCGCTTGCAACGGCATCCCGGTGGCCTTATCTCATTGAGCCTTGCGGATTGAACGCCCGCGGTGATTGTGTTGTAAATCACCAGCTTCTTCATAAGCCATCTCAATCAGATAGCACAGCATTTGTGCTCCTTCGCGCTCTGCGACCAGGCGCAATTCGCCGAGCATCTGCCGAATATAGGCGATGCTTTCCCCGTTTTGTGTCTCAGCATGATTATTACCACTCATCACTCGTTCCCGTCGCAAAATACAACCTTAGTTTGTATTTAAGTATAGCCACAACATAAGATACAGAATTACCTAATGATTGCAATAGATTTTTATACAACCATTCGGTTGTGTGTGCGTGTGGCAGATAAATGCAATTAGGGGGTTGACCGCGGCGCAATCCCTGTCCATGTCGAACACTCGGTTCCGGAACCTCGCCGGAATCGGCCTATTTCTCACGTCGGGGACACTGTTCAGAGAAGCACAATGAAAGTAGTCGTTGTCGAATCGCCTGCCAAAGCCAAGACGATCAACAAATATCTCGGATCGGGATATAAGGTGCTCGCCTCCTTCGGGCATGTCCGTGATCTTCCTGCCAAGGATGGCTCGGTTCTGCCCGATCAGGATTTTGAGATGCTTTGGGAGGTTGATGCCGCATCCAACAAGCGGATGAAGGATATTTCTGACGCGGTCAAATCCTCTGACGGTCTGTTTCTCGCAACCGACCCGGATCGTGAAGGTGAAGCGATTTCCTGGCATGTGCTGGATCTGTTGAAGAAAAAGCGTGTCATTGGCGATAAACCCGTCAAGCGCGTGGTTTTCAACGCCATCACCAAGAAATCCGTGCTGGATGCCATGGCAGCCCCCCGCGACATCGATGGCGATCTGGTGGATGCTTACCTCGCACGCCGCGCCATGGACTATCTGGTGGGCTTTAATCTCTCGCCCGTGTTGTGGCGCAAACTGCCGGGTGCGCGCTCCGCGGGACGTGTGCAATCGGTTGCGTTGCGTCTGGTGTGCGACCGGGAAAACGAAATCGAGCGGTTCGTCTCTGAAGAATACTGGAACCTGTCGGCGCTGTTGAAGACGCCGCGCGGTGATGAGTTTCTGGCACGTCTGGTGTCTGCCGATGGCAAGCGCCTGCAAGCCCGCAGCATTGCCAATGGCGAAATGGCTGGCCGCCTGAAAGATTTGCTCGAAGGAGCAACCTATGGCGTCGAATCGGTCGAAGCCAAACCGGTCAAGCGCAACCCGTCTCCGCCCTTTACAACCTCTACGTTGCAGCAGGCCGCATCGTCCAAGCTTGGCTTCTCGGCCTCGCGCACCATGCAGATTGCGCAAAAGCTGTATGAAGGTGTGGATATTGGCGGCGAAACCGTTGGTCTGATCACCTATATGCGTACCGATGGGGTGCAGATGGCTCCGGAAGCCATTGATGCTGCTCGCGCGGCCATTGTGGATCAGTTTGGCGCACGTTATCGCCCGGAAAAGCCACGCTTCTATTCCACCAAGGCCAAGAATGCGCAAGAAGCGCACGAAGCCGTGCGCCCCACCGATTTTAACCGCACGCCGGATCAGGTCCGTCGTTTTCTCGATAATGATCAGTTGCGTCTCTATGACCTGATCTGGAAGCGCGGCATTGCCAGCCAG
>CAJYRE010000475.1 GCA_913776675.1 Rhizobiaceae bacterium | reverse complement strand
GTGGCCATGCTTTCCATGAAGCAGGCAGCAAGGCGGCCAAGGCCGCCATTGCCCAGTGCGGCATCCGGCTCAAGACCGGCGATCACCGAGAGGTCAACGCCGAGCGAGCCGAGTGCTTCGCGGATTTCATCCATCAGGCCCAGATTGCTCATGGCATCGCGCATCAGGCGGCCAATCAGAAATTCCAGCGAGAGATAATAGACCCGCTTGGCATTGGTGGCATAGGTCTCGCGGGTGGATTCCATCCAACGGTCAATAATCCGATCACGGACCACTAAAATCGTGGCGGTCAGCCAGTCATGCGGCTTGGCCACCTTGGCGTCCTTGCCGATGCCATAGGTCAGTCTTTCGATGATCTCGGCAGCCAATGTTTCCGGGTTGGAAACGCGGGGCGCAGGAAGGGGGAGGTCGGCCTTGGTAAGATTTTTGATCATAACGTTTGCCACAGGGTGAGAATGGACGGGCAGGGCGCAAGAACCGGAGATCCGCAACGCAAACCACCAGCAGATGTAGTTTATGCATCCTTGTTGAGCCGTTGCAACAAACTATTTTATAAACTTCGAGGATCGTCATCCCGCAGGGCGATCGATCCAGTCACAGATTATTCTTGCCATTGATCCAATGGCTTGAAACGCAGTTGCCGTGTTACGTGTTGCTTAAAAGGTCAGGCGCGTTAAGCCAGCCGCCGCCTTTTTGGCAATATCGCCAAAGGCGGTGACAATCCCCGCCATTGTCTGCGGTTGATAATAGTTTGTGTTGCTGCTGGCACAATATTGCAGCAAGGACTTGCCATTGTCCGGTGCCATGAAGGCAATGCTGAAAATCTGAATGCCGTCTGCCTTGATGTTATTGCAGATCTGGCGGGTTTGAGAGTCCAGGTTCGGGTCCCAAGTGTTGCTGTTGCCGGTCATTTCACCATCGGTCATGAAAATGATCGAACGCTTGAATTGGCTGATTTTATTGGAATAAAAGGCGGCTTTTTCCGCTGTATTTGATGACTTGAGAGCGGCGAAGGCTGTGTTCAGCGCATCAATCGAATTGGTGCCGCCTGTGGGAATGCGAGGAATATTATTGACGTAGGTCACGGCGGCTTGCGGCCCCCAATCCATCGCCTGTTCATCGAATTTCTGGTCGTTAAAGGCAACTGCGCCGACACGAACCACTTTGGAATGGGGTGTCGTGTTTGGTTTGGCGGTTATGTCGGCCTTGTTGAGCGTGTCGGCCATGGTGCTTACCGCAATTTTCAGCGAGGTGATCTTGTTGATGTAACAAGGGCTGCTGGCCGCAAGATCAGGATAAGAATTCCAATTGCCGTCATAATAGTTCTGGCATGAACTTTGAGAATAATCCCGCTGGTCCGTGATGAAGGACATGGAGCCGGATCGGTCGAGTACCAGATAAAGCGAAATGCCTTGCTGCAGACTCTGGGTTGAGGATGTCGCTTTGCCAGTGGCGTTGATGGTGACGGTTTTCCACCCCAACACGGATGAAAGCGGGTTCATTGCCATGGTGTAAGAACTGTTTAGCTGGACTTCAAAATCATTGCCGCTGTTTGCATTGTTGGTGGTGGTGATGCTGGATGTTGTGGTGAGGTTTGCGATGCTGGACAAGGCCGAGCTGGATGTGTTGGCAATTTGCGATTTGACAAAACTTTGCGCCATCCCATCCGCATCGTTTGTTTTCGGGTCATTGGCCAAGGCGGTGGCGGTGGCCAAAGCCGCGGAATCCACCGCATTTTGCAGCATACGTTTGTTTTGCACCATGGCGTTCACGTCCAGCCCAAGGCCGACCACGCCGATGGAGACCGGCAGCAAAATGGCGGTCATGATGCCGAAATTGCCGGATTGTTCATTGAAAAGCGCAAGCAGACGATTTCGAAATGCCGCAAGGACCATTCTATCCATTCCTGACCATTTTATGCGTAAGGTTCCATCGTGCCAAATGCATGGGTAGCAGGTCGGAGATATGATCCTAACGCTTTCAATATCTTAAATAATTTCGGCTTGAATTCTGCGCTGAAACATCCTGCAAACCTCAATTTTATTCAATAGGCTTTTTGTTTTAAGGCCATAAGACACATATCATCAGTCTTATGGGTATAAGGCTCGAAGGCAAAATCCCTATGCCGTTTTACTGGAGAGGCTATCGCTCACAGGCACCAGATCAACAGCCTGGGCTGTGCTGTGGCTGCCATACCCTTTCAGAACGCCAATGACGGGGGCAACATCGGCGTAATCACGCCCATAGCCCACCACCACATGATCGGTGCCAGCCGCAATATTGTTGGTGGGGTCCAGCTCGATCCAGCCCATGGTTTTACCGCACCAGATGCGCACCCAGGCATGCATGGCGTCAGCTCCGGCCAGACGTTCCTTGCCCGGTGGCGGAATGGTGCGCAAAAAACCACTGACATAGCCCGCCGGAATACCGAGGCTGCGCAGAGCCAAAATCATGATATGGGAAAAATCCTGACAGACACCGCGTTTCAGCTCAAAAGCCTGTTTGGGCGTGGTGTCCACCGTTGTGGCTTTGGCATCATATTTGAAGTCGGTATGGATGCGCTTGCACAAGGAGCGGGCAATCTGCAACACGGTCATGCCCGGCTCAACACCGCTGCGAGCATAGGCCGCAATCTCTGGCGTGTCCGGCAGGCGGGCGCTTTTTCCGGTGAAATGATGGGGAGATGAGGCATCGAGCGACCAATAGGCGGCAAGCTCGCTTGCCAGATTGTCCAGCACCGGTGACAGATCGGCGGTCATCGCTTGCGCATCCACCTGAACCCGCGCCTGCATGCGAATGTCCAGTTTGTCATGCGGCGAGCGATAGGCAAATGTAATGGCCGGATGCTCAAAAAAATCCGTATAGCCGGTGCGCTCATCCGGTTGCGGCTCAATGGCCACGGAGCCTGCCACCAGCCTTTGGCGGTTGGGTAGCGAAAGCGGCATGATGCGCAGGATGTGACGCCCGCCCGCGGCGGCGACATCGTAAACATAGCCCATATGCAGTGTCAGATCGTAAAGCATCGGCGTTTCTTTGTTTACCCCAGATAGGTTTGCGCCAACAGATCGGAGAGCGCTTCCAGTTCTCGTTCCAGACTGTTGTAGACATCAGGTGTCATCATATCCGGCGTCATGACAACCACTTTTGATTGGAGCCGAACAGTTTCCCGGCAAAAGCGTGACATTTGCCCGTTCACCTTGGCATTGGGCAATTCTTCGACCTCGCTCAGAATTTCATTGAGCTGAAACAGAATGGAGCGCGGGTTGAGCGGATCCAGCGCCAAAAGGTCTGTCACCGTCAGGTGGGCCGTATTCACATTGTAGCGGCGGCGATGGGTCATGACGTTATCGCCAATTTCCAGCAGCATATCCAGCACACCATCGGGGGCATCTTCCGCTGTCATATGGCCAAGCAAGCGGGTCATATGCAGGCCGCGCTCCAGCGTGCGGCCAATGGTCAGGAACCGCCAGCCGGTAAAGCGATACATGTTTTCATGCACCAGACCCGCAAAGCCCGCCAGTTTACGCAGAAGAATGGTCATGGCATGGGTGGCATCGTCGCCGGGTTTGACCTTTTCATGAAAGCGCTTGGCCGTTTTGGCCAGATCGTTCAGGGCCAGCCAGCCATCGGGCGAAAACCGGTCGCGGATATTGCTGGCCGAGTAGACCGCACTGTTGATGTTATTGATCAGCGTTTCCGGCACACCTTGCATGGGGTCAATGTCGAGTGCGTCCATATAGTCGCTGACGTAAGACAAAAGCGGCTGCTTGGGATCGGCCGTTTCGGCAAAACGCGAATTCCACGCCCGCAAAATGCGAAGCGCCCCTTCGGCCCGCTCGATATAGCGCCCCAGCCAGAACAGATTATCCGCAGCGCGACTGGGCAGACTGCCCGGCAGGTTGCGCGTGAATTCAGACGCATCGGGCAGCAGCGTGGTGCGTTCTACTGGCTTATCGGAAACAATCCAGACATCGGCGGCTGACCCACCCGATTGCATGGCAATGGCGGCCACATCCTTGCCGGAGCCAATCCGGCCAAAACCGCCGGGCATGATCTGCCAGCCATTTTTGGTGCGGGCCGCAAATACTCTAAGGCTCATGGGGCGGGGCTGAAGGCGGCCATCCACCATGGCAGGCGTGGTGGAAAGGGTGACAGCTTCCTGCCCCACCAGCTTGGCACCATCGGTTTTCAACCAGTCGGCAATCGATTGTTGCGCGGTTGAGCGCAGGCTTGCCCCCAGCACGGATTGATGATTGTCATCAAAAAACGGCTGACAGGAATAGGCCGGGCCAATCACCATTTTTTCAATATGGCTGGCCACATGCTCCCGTTCGGGCTTTTGCCCGCACCACCATGTGGCAATTGATGGCAGGGCCAGCTCTTCACCGCGCAAATGGCGACACAGATTGGGCAAAAATGCCATCAATGCCCGCGTTTCCAGAATGCCGGAGCCAAGCGCATTGACAAAACTGACAGAGCCGTTGCGCAGCGCTTGCACAATGCCCGGCGTGCCGATGTGGCTGTGCTGGTTCAATTCCAGCGGATCGGCAAAGGCGGCATCCAGCCTTCGCCATAGCACGCCAATGGGTTTGAAACCGGCGACAGTGCGCACCATGACCTTGCCATTGACCACCGTGAGGTCTTCGCCCTCCAGCAGCATGATGCCGAGATAACGGGCAATATAGGCATGTTCAAAATAGGTTTCATTGGCCGGACCGGGCGAGAGAACCGCAATGCGATCATCCCGGCTCTGCTTCAGTGCCTGCAAGGCATCGCGGAAGGCGCCGAAAAAGGAGGCTACGCGATGCACGTGGGTTTCTGCATAAATGTCGGAGAAGGCGCGCGCCGTGGCCACCCGGTTTTCCAGCGCAAAGCCCGCGCCAGACGGTGCCTGTGTGCGATCGGCCAGAACCCACCAGTTTCCGTCTGGCCCACGGCCGATTTCAAACGAGCAGAAATGCAGATAATGGCCACCTGCGGGTTTCACCCCGACCAGTGGACGCAGGAACTCGCTATTTTCCGCAATCAGGCTGGGGGGAATAAAGCCCTCTTTCACAAGCCGGTTGTCGGTGTAAATATCGGCCACCACCTGTTCCAGCAATTCCGCTCGCTGCACCAGCCCCTTGGCGAGCGCCTGCCATTCATCCTCGGCAATCAGCACCGGAATATGCGAAAACGGCCAGGCCCGATCACTGCTGCTGGCCGCAGAGCCATAGGCGCGATAAAATACCCCGGCGTCGCGCAGGTAACGATCGGCACGGGCAAACCGCTCCTGTCGTTCTTCGGCTCCCATTTTATTGATGGCATTGACAAAATTCTGCCAGACAGGGCGGATGTTGCCCTGCCCGTCCAGCATTTCGTCGGCCACGCCCGGCAAGGTCCGATAATCGTCGGCCAAGGCTGCTATCGGGTCCAGATGGGGCGTCTCGGCCTCCACCGCGGGTGTCTTGCTCATTTAAATACCTTGAGGTCGCCGTAAATCCAATGTGTGCGGAAATTCTGGCGACACAGTTTCCGGCCAAAGGGGGTAAAATCCGGGTGTATGCCCCCAAGGCTCAAAACGCGCAAGCCGCCGGGCCTCCGCTTCATTTCCATTCACAGGGAAAGTATCATAATTACGGCCACCGGGATGTGCTACATGATAAACACAACCGCCTATCGACCGCCCTGTCCACGTATCATAAACGTCGAATGTTAGCGGTGTATTGACGGGAAGCACCGGATGCAGGCCAGAGGCCGGTTGCCACGCCTTATAACGTACGCCGCCCACGGCCACGCCATTGGTGCCCGATTTGGTCAGAGGGATGCGCCGCCCGTTGCAGGCCACGGTGAAGCGCTCCGGGTTGGCGGTTTCCAGCTTGACCTGCAAGCGCTCCACCGAGGAATCCACATAGCGCACCGTGCCGCCAATCGCGCCTTCTTCACCCATCACATGCCATGGTTCCAATGCTTGGCGCAGTTCCAGTCTCGAGCCTTCATATTCGACCTCGCCAACAAACGGGAAGCGGAACTCCAACTGGGCAGCGAACCATTCTGGTTTGAAATCAAAGCCATGGTCACGCAGATCGGCCAGCACATCGAGAAAATCCTGCCAGAGATAATGGGGCAGCATGAAGCGGTCGTGCAGGGACGTGCCCCAACGGACAAAATTGCCGCCAATCGGGTTTTTCCAGAAGCGGGCAATCAGTGCCCGCACCAGCAATTGCTGCGCCAGCGACATGCGGGCATTCGGCGGCATTTCAAATCCACGGAATTCCACCAGTCCCAACCGTCCGGTGGGGCCATCGGGCGAAAACAGCTTGTCGATACAACTTTCAGAGCGGTGGGTATTGCCCGTGACATCGGTCAGCAGATTGCGGAAGAGCCGATCCACCAGCCAGGGCAAGGGTGGCAGTGTGCCATTGCCCGGCATGGGAATTTGCGCAATGGCAATTTCCAGCTCGTAGAGACTGTCGTGGCGGGCCTCATCAATGCGTGGGGCCTGACTGGTGGGGCCAATGAACATGCCCGAAAACAGGTAGGACAGGGCAGGGTGGCGCTGCCAATGCAGCACCAGACTTTTCAAAAGGTCCGGGCGGCGCAGGAACGGGCTGTCATTGGGGTTGGCTCCGCCCACCACCACATGATTGCCGCCGCCGGTGCCGGTGTGGCGGCCATCAATCATGAATTTATCCGCGCCCAAACGGGTTTGGCGGGCCTCTTCATA
>CAJYRE010000474.1 GCA_913776675.1 Rhizobiaceae bacterium | reverse complement strand
TATAAATTGAGGTCTTGTTTTCCGAGATCACAACGAGAGGCAGCAATTCACATGAATCCAGATGCTTTGACGGTTCTGACGACGCTTGGCCTGTATGCTGCTGTTGTCATCAGTCCCGGTCCTAACTTTGCTTTAATCTCGAAACTGGCAATATCCGGGGCACACTCAACCGCTGTGGGCGCGACATTTGGATTGGCCATTGCCGCAACTTTTTATGCGGTTTTGACGATGGCGGGTTTGGCGTTGTTTTTGGCAAAGGTCGGGTGGTTGGCAAGCCTTATTCAGATCGCTGGCGGCTGCTATCTTGTCTATCTCGGGGTTATGGCGTGGTTGTCTGGCAAGGCTGATACAGCGAAGCAAGGTGTATCAGCTATCGAAAAAGGCAGTGTTTTGCGCGGTATGCGCATGGGGATGATTGTTAATCTCTCCAACCCGAAAGGAATTGCCTTCTTTATTGGTCTTTATGCCGTTGCAGTGCCGCCTGAAACAGGTCTTTTGGCAAAGCTGGCAATTCTCGTTGGTGGATTTTTAATCGAGATTGTCTGGTATGGTCTTGTGACCGCTCTCTTGTCTCGTAGGCAAGCCAAAGCCGTCTATGATCGCTTCGGTCAGTGGATAGAACGTGCGATTGGAACCGCTCTCGCTGGGTTTGGCATACGCCTGATTGCTGAGAAAATCTGATCTTCTCAAATGTGCCGCCCATTCAATTGCATGAGCGGCACAGTTTTAAACTGCTTCAATGTGCGCCTGACATATCGCCAAGCACTTCCTTGGAAGCGACGGTGGAATCGGCATTGAGCTTGTAAACCATCGGCACGCCGGTGGCCAAATTCACGCCCAGAATCTGTTCCTTGGTTAGCTTGTCCAGCACCATCACCAGCGAGCGCAGGGAGTTGCCATGGGCTGCGACCAGCACGGTTTCGCCCCGCAGCACGCGCGGCAGAATTTCCGTCAGGTAATAAGGCCAGACGCGCGCGCCTGTGTCGCGCAGGCTTTCACCGCCCGGCGGTGGGATGTCGTAGGACCGGCGCCAGATATGCACCTGTTCTTCACCCCATTTGGCGCGGGCATCATCCTTGTTGAGGCCGGAGAGATCGCCGTAATCGCGCTCGTTGAGGGCTTCATCGCGGATAGTTTCGAGACCAGCCTGACCGACATTGTCCAGAATAATGCCGCAGGTTTTCTGGGCGCGGGTGAGGGCAGAGGTAAAGGCCACATCAAACTTGATGCCGTATTCCGCCAGCGCCTTGCCGCCTGCATTGGCTTCCTGCACGCCCAGTTCCGTCAGGTCTGGATCACGCCAGCCGGTGAACAGGTTTTTCAAATTCCATTCGCTCTGGCCGTGGCGCACGAGCACGAGGGTACCAGTCATCGACAAATCCTCTCACATGTATCAGTTGGTGGATGCCAGCCCGAGCACGTCGAGCATGGAATAGAGACCGGGCTTTTGATCCCGCGCCCACAGGGCAGCTTTTACCGCGCCTCGGGCAAAAATAGAACGATCACCAGCACTGTGCGACAGGGTGACAATTTCGCCTTCGCCTGCCAGCATCACCGAATGCTCGCCAATCACCGAGCCGCCGCGTAAAGTCGCAAACCCAATCGAGCCAGCCTCGCGCGGACCAGTAAAGCCGTCGCGCACTTTCACGGCCTTGTCTTTGAGATCAATGCCACGGCCAGCGGCGGCGGCTTCACCCAGCAGAAGTGCTGTGCCAGATGGCGCATCGACCTTGTGCTTGTGGTGCATTTCCAGCACTTCAATATCCCAGCCTGCCGCATCCAGCGCCTTGGCAGCCTGCTGCACCAGAACCGAGAGCAGATTGACCCCAAGGCTCATATTGCCGGATTTCACCACCCGTGCATGGCGCGATGCCGCTTCAAACTTTGCCTGATCGGCTTCCGAGCAGCCCGTGGTACCAATCACATGCACAATGCGGGCCTGAGCGGCAAGGGCTGCAAATTCCACAGAGGCTTCCGGTCTGGTAAAATCAATCACGCCGTCAGCATGGACAAAGGCGGCCAAGGCGTCATCGCTAACGGGAACACCCAAAGGTCCCAGCCCCGCCAGTTCGCCAGCGTCCTTTCCAAGAGCAGGCGACCCTGCACGTTCCACAGCGGCATGCAGCACCGCACCGTCCGTCTCGGCAATAATGCGGATCAATGCCTGCCCCATGCGGCCGCTTGCGCCGACCACAACCAGTTTCATCGGTCCCGTGCCGCCCGTTGTTGCCATGATGTCCGTCTCCAGTTCTGGTATTTCTCTCAGCGGCTCCAATGTCTGCCTTCATGGCGCACACCGAATTTATCGGGTGTGCGGGCATAGGCTGCAAGCCCAAACAGGGCCGCTTGCGGATGGGTGACCACAAAAGTTGGAATGCTCTTCATCATCGCTGTGTGCGGTGCCTTGTCCTCAAAGGCGGCGCGGAAGGCCGGGCTTTGCAACAGAGGTGCAATTTTTTGCGAAATGCCGCCAGACAGGAACACGCCGCCACGCGCCATGAACACCAGCGCCATATCGCCGGCCAATCGGCCCAGATAGGTCACAAACAGCGTCATGGTTTCCACCGCAACCGGATCGCTGCCACTCAAGGCATGGGCGGTGACATCGGCAGGATCAGTCCATTGCGGGGTCACACCATCAGCTTTGCAGATGGCATTGTAGAGATGAACAATACCGCGTCCGCACAGGATCTGCTCGCCCGAGATGCGACCCTCAATCTTTTCAATATAGGGAAAAATCTGCCAGTCGCGTTCACTGCGCGGTCCCAGATCCACATGGCCACCTTCGCCGGGAACGGGAAACCACCTGTGCTGGCTATAGAGCAGACCGCCCACGCCCAAGCCTGTGCCCGGTCCGAGAATCACCCGCGACCCGACGATCGGCTCCTTGCGCTCACCAACGGGTGCGCTGTCTTCCAGCGGCAGTGCGGCTGCGGCCAGCGCCTGAGCCTCAAAATCATTGACCACCAGCACATTTGTAAAGCCCAGCGTGTCAATCATCACGTTGGGGCGGATCACCCATGGGCAATTGGTCAGCGGAATTTCATCGCCCTTGATCGGACCTGCCACAGCCAGAATGGCCGAGCGCGGTTTGATCTCGCTTTGATCGAGAACCCGCTCTTTGAGCGCCTGATCAATGGTGGGAAAATCTGCCGTGTGAATATTGGCAAATTCCTGCGGTTTTGCATCCGCGTCATTCAAAATCCAGAACCGGGCATTGGTGCCACCAATATCGCCAACCAGAACCGGGAAGGGGAGGTGCTCATTTTCAACTGGATGAGGCATCGAAAAATCCATTATTCGCCACACTCGGCGCGGTTGTCATTCGTGGGCAATCGCTGGCAACAGAATTTCGGCTGTCGCGCGGTTCAGCGCCATCGGCGTATCATAAAGAATGGCCAACCGCATCAGCGCTTTGACATCCACGTCATGGGGCATGGGGGTGAGCGGATCAACAAAAAATACCAAAAGGGCCACTTCTTCCTGGGCAATCATCGCCCCGATCTGTTGATCGCCGCCCAAAGGGCCGCTTTTCATACGGGTGACATGCAGCTTGGGGCAGGCGTCCTGCACCTGTCCGCCGGTGGTGCCGGTGGCGACAATCTGCCAGCCTTCCAGAGCATCCTGATGATGGCGGGCAAAATCCGCCATCTGCTCTTTCATCTTGTCGTGGGCAATCAGCGCGATTTTTCGGCGCTCAATCATACATCCCCTCCCGAAAATTCAATCGATTTGAATTCCCTTATATCAAGCTTCAGGCCGATGAAACCCCTCATACATTCACTGTTTGGTGCCGACCTCTTCTGATGGAAGGTTTGCATCATCCGGCGCACCTGCGGCGGCTTTGACCGGCACAGCACCCGGATTGGTGTAGGCTGCAGGGCCACCATAGGTCGCCTGCTTTTCCGAGGCCACGGACGGCGCATTCAAAATGGCAGCACAAGCCTTGGGCAGATCCGACACCATCACCGGACGCGGTGGCGGGGCGGGCTTGGCATTGGGGTCTTTCTTTTTCGGCTCCCAAGGCTCTTTGGTAAACCACCAGGCCAGCGATTTATCGCAGCCATCGCCTTGCCCAATCGAGGCCTGCGGCTTGCAATCAGTAGCCCCCGGCGGGCAAAACAGCCGAACATGGAAATGGGCATCATGGCCATACATGGGCCGTAGCTTGCCCAGATTGGTGCGGTCGCCGGTCCATGTATCGCACATTTTCTTCTTGATGGTCGGATTGACGAAAATCCGCTGCACCTGCGGATAGCTGGCCGCCAGCATCAGAAGTTTGGCCTGAGCGGGTGTCCATGTCTGCGGATTGATGGTCAGGAATTTGTCTTTCATGATCATCGAGGTAAAGGGCAGATCTTCACGCTGCTGCACGGTCAGGCGCTTGGCAGGCATAGGGGTGAGCCAAACATCAAAATCCATACCGATCTGGTGCGAGGCATGGCCGCTGGCCATCGGTCCGCCGCGCGGCTGGGCAATATCGCCCACCAGCAGACCAGGCCAGCCGATTTTGGTGGCATCTTTCGACAATTGCTCAATGAAGGCAATGGTGCGCGGGTTGCCCCAGCGCCGGTTGCGCGACAGGCGCATAGCCTGCCATGTCGGCCCATCGGTGGGCAGAGCCACGGCACCACTCATGCAGCCCCTGGCGTAAGAGCCAATTGGTGAGGCTGGGCCCGCATTGGGCAAAGTGGCAGCACCAAAAGCCTGTTTGGCGGGCTGGTCGGCAAGGGCTTCGCCAAGGCTTGCCGCCGACAGGATCAGAGCAAGGCCGATCATGGACGCGCGGATGGAAACGGAATGTTTGGCCAAAGGTCACCTCGGATTGGACATGCCCGGATTGGACATGCACTGTGATTCTCTTGTGCCAGAACCTAGACGGAATAAGGGCTTCGGTGAATTGGGAATTTCATCAGCATTCGGCTTTTCGTAGGCTTGTGATGGCAAGAGCCTGTTTTTCGGCCATGTTTGTCGTATTCTATTCGCAAATCAGCAATTTGCTTTTTGAAATGCGGGGGTATTCATGACTGTAATGCGCATCAGTGCGGGAATTCTCGCACTGCTTCTCAGCCTTTGTGCTGGAACTTTGTCTGCACAGGAACTGCAATGGCGGCATGCCATTGGCATTATCGAAGCCCCGAAATACCCTCAAGGCTTTGCCCATTTCAAATATGTGAATGTTGATGCACAGAAGGCAGGGGAGCTCAAATTTTCTGCCAATGGCACGTTTGATAGCTTCAACCCGGTGGTTGGCAAAGGGCAGTTGGCAGCAGGCCTTGCGCCACGCCTGTCCATGGTCACAGAAACGCTTTTGAAGCCGTCTCTGGATGAGGATGGAACGTCTTATGGCCTGTTGGCCGAAGCGCTGGCTTACCCCGATGATGTTTCTTTTGTGAAATTCCGGCTGCGTCCTGAAGCCAAATGGGCGGATGGCCAGCCTGTGACCCCGGAAGACGTGGTTTTCAGTTTTGAAAAATTCAAAGACCTCAACCCGCTGTATGCCAGCTATTACAGCCATGTGCTCAAAGCCGAGAAAACCGGCGAACGTGAGGTGACCTTTACGTTTGATCAGAAAAACAACAAGGAACTGCCCGCCATTGTTGGTGAACTGGACATCGTACCCAAGCATTGGTGGGAGGCGAATGGCCCGGATGGTAAGCCACGCGATATTTCCAAAACCACGCTTGAACCCATTATGGGGTCTGGCCCATATCGGATCGTTTCGTTCTCGCCCGGTGCGTCTGTTCGCTATGAATTGCGCGATGATTATTGGGGCAAAAACCTCAATGTAAACATCGGCTACAACAATTTCAAAACCGTCAATTACACCTATTTCAGTGATGACAATGTTGAGTTTGAAGCCTTTCGAGCGGGCAATGTGGATTATTGGTACGAAACCAAAGCCGCCCATTGGGCCACAGCATTCGATTTCCCAAGCGTCAAGGA
>CAJYRE010000473.1 GCA_913776675.1 Rhizobiaceae bacterium | reverse complement strand
GAATTCGGCATCGACAATGGTGCCCTGCCCGCCACCCTGAACTATCGCGGCTATCGGCACTCGGTCTGTACGTCAATCAATCACGTTGTCTGCCACGGCATCCCCGATGACAAGCCACTGCGGGAAGGCGATATTGTCAACATCGACGTCACCTATGTGGTGGATGGCTGGCACGGCGATTCCAGTCGCATGTATCCGGTGGGGGAAATCAAGCGCGCTGCCGAACGCTTGCTGGAAGTGACCCATGAATGCCTGATGCGCGGCATAGCCGCCGTGCGGCCCGGTGCCCGCACAGGGGCCATTGGCGCTGCCATTCAGGCCTATGCCGAAGCGCAGCGCTGCACGGTTGTGCGTGATTTCTGCGGTCATGGTGTCGGCCAATTGTTTCACGATACACCGAATATTCTGCATTACGGCCAGGTGAATGAAGGCCCTGAACTGCGCGAAGGGATGATTTTTACCATTGAGCCAATGATCAATCTTGGCAAACCCCATGTGAAGGTGCTGGCCGATGGCTGGACCGCCGTCACCCGCGACCGCTCACTGACAGCGCAATACGAACATGCGGTGGGCGTCACAGCCACAGGCTGCGAAATCTTTACGCTTTCGCCCGCTGGCCTTGATCGCCCCGGACTTCCTCCCTTGCAAGGCTAAGCCATGAGCAAACCGCCCATCACCCAAGGACTGCGTGAACGCAATGCCGATCCATTCGAAAACGAACTGGATCAGGATACATTCAGCTTTGAGGAGGATGAGCGGGGCTTTTTTGCCGAACTGCCGCAAAAGCCGAAACCCGGGAAAAAGGTAACGCCCCCAATCGAGTCAAAACCCGTTGAACATTACCATGGCCATCGGGATCGTTTGCGGTTGCGCTTCAAGGAAAAAGGTGAGGATGCGCTAGCAGATTATGAAGTGCTGGAGCTGCTGCTGTTCCGCCTCATTCCCCGGCGCGATACCAAACCCATTGCCAAAGCCCTGATTGAACGGTTTGGCAGCCTGGCAGGTGTTTTTGGCGCACAGCTCCATCTTTTGCAAGAGGTTAAGGGTGTCGGCGAAGCCGTGGCGCTGGACCTCAAGCTGATTGCCTCTGCCGCCCAGAGGATGCTGAAAAGCGACATTAAG
Source organism: Rhizobiaceae bacterium (assembly GCA_913776675.1). Taxonomy (GTDB): domain Bacteria; phylum Pseudomonadota; class Alphaproteobacteria; order Rhizobiales; family Rhizobiaceae; genus Allorhizobium. The sequence goes on along the minus strand of CAJYRE010000473.1, from coordinate 3,872 downwards.
GGCAAACCTGTTCTATCCTCCTGGTCCAGCGTGATTGATTACTGCCACGCCGCCATGGCCTTTGAAACCACAGAGCAATTTCGCATTCTGTTTCTGGACAAGCGCAACGCCATCATTGCCGATGAGGTGCAAGGGCGCGGCACCGTGGACCACACCCCTGTCTATCCCCGTGAGGTTGTGAAACGGGCGCTGGAACTGTCAGCAACCGCCATTATTCTGGTTCACAATCACCCGAGCGGCGACCCAACGCCCTCCCGTGCCGATATTGAAATGACCAAGACCATTATCGACACCGCCAAGCCTCTGGGCATCACGGTGCATGATCACGTCATCATCGGCAAACAGGGCCATGCCAGCCTCAGAGGCTTGCGGCTGATTTAGAGCGGTTTTCCCGCTGGAAATACCTTGAAATATCGAGATGAAATCCTGTTGCACTGGCCCGTGCCATGCAGCAACGGCCAGCTCTTGTTTTGTCACAAGTCTCTATCACCAAAGTGATCAATCGCTTGACGTGCAGCGCAATAAATTAACCTCATAGATAGAATTATCTATTTTAATTATACCATTGGTAGCGTAATCTTGCGCTGCGAATCCAGAAAACACAAGGGACGTTTGCGCATGGGAATACTACCTATGCGTTTATTTGTAATTCTGATTCTTTCAATGGAGAGGGACTTCAATGTCAGATATAAAATATTCACCGTCACGCCGTGCGTTGCTGCGCGGCATGACGGCGCTGGCGGGCGCTTATTTTGCATCCCCACTGATCTACGGCTTTCGTGAAGCCAAAGCCGCCTATGAAACCACCAAGCCAAAGTTGGAAAAAAACTTCGGCAAGGGCAAAACCGTGGCAGTGATCGGGGCCGGCGTTGCCGGTTTGACCACAGCTTACACGCTGGCCAATGCGGGTTTTAAAGTTGTGGTGTTCGAGGCTGATAATCGTTACGGCGGCCGCAGCCTGACAGCTCGCCCCGCAAATGCCAAATACCGGGAATGGTGGTTTAAAAAATACAACCCGGAAAAGCGTTTTCCCGCCATGTATGTTGATCGCTACAGCGAGCGGCCAGACAGCCCCGCTGCTGGCGAGCAGGTCTGCACCTTCATGGATGATCAATGGGCAACAAACGGCTATCGCGGCAATCCTGTCGAGCTGTTTCTCAATGCCGGTCCGGGCCGTATTCCGTCCAATCATGTTGATTTGATTGCACTGTGCCAGGAAATTGGTGTGGCGCTTGAACCCTATTTCTTCCTCTCTACTTCCAACCTGTTGCAAAGTGAAAAATTCCAGAATGGGGCTCCGGTTTCCTTTGGTCAGGTGAATTACAGTCTTTTCAGCGAAATGGCTGAAATGATGTACAAGGTGACACAGGAAGCGGTGAAGCTTCAGGGCAACATTGGCTCTGAAGAGGCGGCAAAGCTCGAAAATCTCTACAAGCTTTTTGGCGATCTTACGTCTGATGGCAAGCTTCAGGATAGCTCGCGCCTTGGCTATATCAAATTCCCCGGGGGCTGGCAAAATGCAGGCACAGTCCGCAAGACAGTGCCACTCAAAGACATTCTCGATTCCGACTTCATCGGCGATTCCAGCAAAAATCCAGAACTTTCGCCAGGCTCTTACCTGTTCAACTCCTACAATATTGATTGGCAACCGGCCCTGATGCAACCCGTTGGCGGTATGGACCGAATCTGGCAGCAATTGCTGTTGCAGGATATTCCTCACACAGCCTTCTGGAATGAAAACCTTCAGAAAAAATCAGGCAGAATCCCCAAAGTGGGCGATCTGGTTCTGCTCAATACCAGCATTTCCAAAATCACGGCACTGGACAAGGGCGTCAGCGTGACCATCAACCGGCCACGCCGCGCTCCACCACTCAAAGTGACTTTCGATTTCTGCGTATCGACCATCGCTCCATCGTTGCTGAACCGTGTTCTGGAGCGCGACAACATTCCAGCAGAATTTATTCAGGGGCTGGAAGCGTTTTCAGTCGTCGGCGAGTGGCATGACCCAACACCCAATCTGTGGACACCAGCCATCAAGGTGGGGTGGCAGAGCAAGGACCGTTTCTGGGAAACCAAGAACGAGATTTACGGTGGCATTTCATGGACGACCGACATTATCGGCCAGATCTGGTACCCATCCGAGGATTTTACCGCCCATACGGGCATTCTCACCGGAGCCTATAACCGCGGCGAACCTGCAGCCAAATACGCCACGCAAAACCAATCTGAGCGCTTGGCAACGGCCATAACCGGCCTTGGCAAACTGCATCCGGGAGAAGAAAACAAGGTCACCCATGGCATGTCGATTGCCTGGCAGTACATGCCCTATCAGGTCGGCGGCTGGGCATCAGATACCGCCTCGACAAACCCGTTGGTTTACAAGCAAATCACCACCTTTAAAGAAAACAGCCATTTCTACTGCGCCGGTGACACATGGAGCTATTGGCCTGGCTGGCAAGTTGGTTCGGTGGCCTCTGCCTATTGCGCCATTGATGCCATTGCCCAGACCATTCGGGCCGGAAAGTAAGCGGCATCGCGTCCTTTCGAACTGAAACGCTCATCGCCATGCCCGCACCTCGGGCATGGTGATGAGCAATAGTCTTGTATAATGTCTTTCTGACGCCGACTTCTGCGGCAAAATGATATAAGACAGTGACGTTCATCGATCAAAGATGATCGACATACTCAACCACACGGCAAAGCACAGGATCTACAATGAAGCATGTTTGGACAGCCATTGCCCTCATCGCTCCCTTTATGCTTGCATCACAGCCGGTCTATGCCCAGTCCCGCCCGCAAGGCGCTTGCACACAGCAGAGTTCGAACGCGGATTGCCTCAAGCTTCGTCACGCACAAACGCAAAAAGCGCACAAGCTCACCAAACACCGTGGCAAGAACATTGACCCCATCACCACATGTGCGGTGAGCAAAACCTCGCCCTGCATGCCCAAGCGCCGCTGACCTTATCCGGGACGTGCATCACCAAGCTCAAAGCCACCCAATCTGTGTGGCAGGGCTGCAATGGTGTCACAATCCACATTGGCAAAGGCCAATCGCAGATAATTCTCCTGCTCTCTGCCAAAAAAGCCGCCCGGAACGGTCAAGATGCCAGCGCGGGTTGCCAATTGCTGCGCAACGTCAACAGACGACACGCCAGAAAACGGGTGCCGGGCAAAGGCAAAATACGCGCCGATGGAAGAGAGCTGCCAGCCTGGCAGACCTTCAAAGGCCTGTTTCAAGGCAAGGGTCAGGCGGGCAATTTCGGCAGCATTGTCAGCACGCCAATCATCCAGCACAGGCAAGGCACGCGCCAGTGCGATCTGTGCGGCTCTGGGAGCGCAAATCTGCAAATTGTCCATGATCTTGATGACCTGCGCCACCACGGCCTGCCCTGCGGTGATGGCGGCCAGTCGATGCCCCGGTATGGCGAAGGATTTTGAAAAGCTGTAAATCTGGATCAGGCCATCTTGCCAGTGGCTCTTGTCAAACAGCGTGTGGGGCCGCCCCGCAGCCGGATCGAGAAAATCCCGATAGGTCTCATCCACAATCAACCAGACACCATGAGCCCGGCAGAGCGCAAAAATCTCGTCCAACAAACCAGCCGGATAAACGGCCCCCGTGGGATTGTTCGGCGTGACCAGCGCCAGAGCTTTCACGCCCGATTGCAGCACAGCCGCCACATCCGATACGGATGGTAAAAAGCCATTGTCCGGGTCTGTCTTGAGGGTTTCTGTACCAATGCCCAGCATGGACAGCGTGGTATCATGGTTGAAATAGAAAGGATTGGTCAGCGCGATCCTCTCCCCGGCCCCGGCCAATGCCATGGCAGTACGCATAAAAGCCTGATTGGCTCCAGAAGTAATCTGGATCTG
>CAJYRE010000472.1 GCA_913776675.1 Rhizobiaceae bacterium | reverse complement strand
GATCGGCAACCACCTTGTCAAAAATGGTCACAGTGAAGCCTGAGGTTTTCAGGCTTTCTGCAATCGGGGCAATCAGCCCGGCTTTGACAAGCCCGGCATCTGTCACCAACAGAACCTTATGGGCATTAAAACGGGATTTGACGATTTCGCCAAGGCGTTTCGCCCCGCCCCATGCCACCTCCATGGCTGGGACAGTACGAAATTCAAACGGATTGATGGTCATCTCTCACTCCTCCATGAGACCTGTTTTAAGCGTATTCTTCCCTCTGAATTGCGGCACAGTTTTGTGCGGCATGCCTTATGCGATGGCCGAACACAGGTATTTGACCTCCAGATATTCATCGATACCGTAATGGGAGCCTTCGCGGCCAAGACCGGATTGCTTGACGCCACCAAACGGTGCCACTTCGTTGGAAATCAGTCCGGTGTTATGGCCAACCATGCCGTATTCCAGCGCTTCCGCCACCCGCCATGTGCGACGCACATTGTCGGTGTAGAAATAGGCAGCCAGGCCGAATTCCGTGTCATTGGCCATGGCCACGACCTCTTCTTCCGTTTCAAACCGAAAGAGGGGTGCAACAGGGCCAAAGGTTTCTTCACGGGCAATTTTCATGCCATGGGTTGCGCCTGTCAGCACGGTAGGCTCAAAGAAGGTGCCGCCAAGGCTGTGGCGCTTGCCGCCGGTAACAATGCTTGCCCCCTTCTGCACGGCGTCCTGAATGTGGTCTTCCACCTTCTTGATGGCGTCGGCATCAATCAAGGGTCCAATCAGCACGCCTTTTTCCGTGCCAGCACCCACCGAAAGGGCGCTGACTTTGGCAGCCAGCTTTTCGGCAAAAGCATCATACACACCCGCCTGAACATAAATGCGGTTGGAGCAGACGCATGTCTGGCCCGCATTGCGGTATTTCGAGGCAATGGCCCCTTCCACGGCAGCATCCAGATCGGCATCGTCAAACACGATGAAGGGGGCATTGCCGCCCAGTTCCAGCGAAAGCTTCTTGATGGTTGGTGCGGATTGCGCCATCAGGATGCGACCAACTTCGGTGGACCCGGTGAACGACAATTTCCGAACGATGTCACTGCCGGTCAGCACGGGGCCGATGTCTCTGGCATCCCCTGTGACCACCTGAAACACGCCCGCAGGAATACCGGCCTGCTCGGCCAGAACGCCAAGGGCCAGAGCCGTCAAAGGCGTTTGTTCGGCGGGTTTGACCACCATGGTGCAGCCAGCGGCAAGGGCCGGGGCGGCCTTGCGGGTGATCATCGCTGCCGGAAAACTCCATGGCGTAATGGCGGCGCACACGCCAATCGGCTGCTTCAGCACAACGATGCGCTTGTCTGTGGTCGGTGCCGGAATCGTATCGCCATAGACGCGCTTTGCTTCTTCCGCAAACCATTCCACGAAGGAGGCGGCATAGAGCGCTTCGCCTTTGGCTTCTGCAAGTGGCTTGCCTTGTTCGGCTGTCATCAAGGCAGCGAGGTCGTCGGCATTCTCCACCATCAGGTCAAACCAGCGGCGCAGCACGGTTGCGCGGTCTTTGGCGCTCCGTTTGCTCCAAAGCGCGAACGCCTTGTTGGCAGCATCGACAGCGCGCACCACATCGGTAGCCGCCAATGATGGAACGCTGGCAATGATCTTGCCATCGGCAGGGTTTTCCACCTGGATCACCGCGCCGCTTGCCGCCTTGATCCATTCGCCGTCAACAAGACACGTATCGCGCAGCAACTGGGGATTTTTCAGGTTGATCATCGGTCTCTCCCGCTATATGGTTCAACTAATTGAACCATAATCAATATAGTGAACATTGAAACAGGCAATCTCCAAATGTCAAGTGAATTTGAAATGACTGAGCCGTCTTCTGCTCCACAAAAGCAGGGGGATTCTGTTCCGGCCCTGCGCCGGGCGGTTTTGATTCTGGACCTGATTGCCAAGGCGGATCGGCCCCTGTTGGCTGCCGATATTGCCCGTCTTCTGGACCTTCCCAAAAGCACGGCGCATGGATTGCTCAGTGTGATGCTGGAGCTTGATCTGCTTGTGCGCAATCCGGATGGAGCCTTTCATATGGGGCCGCATCCCATGCGCTGGGCGGATGGATTTTTGTCAAAAATGGATATTCTGGCTGTCTTCAAGGATTATTTTGCCAAGGATACGGCATTGTCGCGCTACACCATCACGCTGACGGTTCTGGACCGTGAGGAGGTGGTCTATATCGGCTGCCGCCATTCTGATCAGCCTTTGGGATATATGTTCAGGATTGGCATGCGGCTTCCGGCCCCCTTTACAGCCACCGGAAAAATGCTTTTGTCTGAACTGCCGCCTGCGTAGCTACAAAGGCTGTTTGGAGCGCATTTTCCGGCCCCGATGTCGCCCAGAAGTGTTGAGAATCTCGAACAGTTGATGGACGAGTTGCACCTCATACGCCAGCGTGGCTTTTCCATTGATGATGGTCAGGTGCGGGAATCGATGATCTGCATTGGCGCTGTGATCCGTGATCATACCGGCACCGCCATTGCCGGCATCGCCACCAGTCTGATGCGCAGCGAGGCTAGCGCAGAAGTTATTGAGGACATGGGCACCCGCATGCGCCAAACAGCCAATGCCTTATCCAGACAGATGGGATATGCGCTGTAACTCTTTATTTTCACGCATTTCCGGACGGAAAACCGCTGCACACTTTTCTCAGGTCAATGCTCTAATTTCCTGTCACCGGGACAATAAAGACAGGTGAAGGGGGCTGGCGCTTTCTCCAATAGGTCAGTTATACTGACATAAAATTGGAGGGGCGTGATGACCATCGAAACATTGACTGCGCTTGTGCTTTTCGCCTTCACCACCTCGATCACGCCGGGGCCAAACAACATGATGCTGTTTGCATCGGGCGTGAATTTTGGCTTTCGCCGAACACTTCCCCCCATGCTGGG
>CAJYRE010000471.1 GCA_913776675.1 Rhizobiaceae bacterium | reverse complement strand
GGGCAATTTCCTGCACAATCGAAATCTTGTCAGCAATCGTGCGCATGGCACCCACAGCGCGGGCCACCGCTTCGCCAGAGGCTTCGGCATCCTTGGAGGATTGACGGGCAATCTTTTCCGTCTGGGCCGCATTATCGGCGTTCTGCTTGATGTTGGCGGCCATTTCTTCCATCGCCGCCGAAGCTTCTTCCGCCGAGGAGGCCTGTTCGGTTGCACCCTGGCTAACCTGTTCCGAAGCCGATGAGAGCTGCTGGCTGCCAGACGAAACATTCTCCCCGGCGGCAAGCGCATCGGCAACCACACCGCGCAAGCGATCGACCATGGCTTCCAGAGCAATGCCCAGCGTATCCTTGCTCGACAAAGGCTTGGGTGTGACCGTCAAATCACCATTGGCAATCATATCGGCAATGTGGGCGGTGGCGCGCAGGTTGGCGGTCATAACATTGACCGTGTTGACGAGATCCTTGATTTCGTCGTTGGTTTTAACATCAACGTCCTGATTCAAATCGCCCACGGATACGGCACCCACCGCCGCCTGAATCTTCTTCAGACCGCTGTTAATCCCAAGGGCAATCCACAGCGCCACAACCACCGACAGGGTAAACATTACAACCAAGCCCACCACCAGCAGGTTGCGCGAGTTGGCATATTGCGCATCCGTATCGGCATTCGTCTGGTTCATATCCGCAACGATGGCATCATTGATGACTTTGACACTGGCGATCAAGCGCGTGCTGAGCTTCCTGCCCTCGCCCATGGAGAGGTCGGCCGCTTTCTTGTTACTCTCCACCGAGTTTTCGATTGCCAGCTTGACGATCTGCTCATCAATCTGTTTCCAGTTCTGAAAATCTCTCGAAAACTCGGCGATTTTGCTCACCACCATCGGGTCTTGGCTTTTGGCAAGCTCAACCGCTAAATCATCGACTCTGGCAATATACACGCGGATGTCTTTGACAAAGCCTTCAATCTCCTGAGAGTCCGTGGCAAGCGTTGCATTTTTCTCATTGCTGATAGCGCGCAGCATGGCTGTGGACAAATCATTCGAGCGGCGCAGATTGGCCGCAGGGCCATCGACAAGCACACTGATGGCTGTGTTGAGCGATGACAGATTGATGATCGCCAGGACGGAGAGGCCACAGGACAGCAAAATCAGAAGTCCGAAAGCAATAGCCAGTTTTAGTTTGATTGTGAATCGCATCTCGGATTCCTTTATTCCACAATGGTAATGACAAAGTATCGGCGCAAAGAAGTGTGCAGGCCCCAGCACGGCAGCCCGGTTCCGCACCCCTTTGACGCGCAGACAAAGCGGCGTTTACGCCAAGGCACAACACGCGCTGCATCGTATACTCTGGATGATTTTCAGGTTTTTCCCGCTGCCTTACCGGGCAAGCATGCACCGAGCATATATAAAAGCGGGATGCTCTTTAAGATGCGATGTTCATCAACAATCCTCCTTAAGGCGTATTATCAAAACGCGCCTTAATTCTATTCAACAACAGAATTTTACTGCCGCCTCATGCGGATTTATATGAGCAATATTTTAAAACATGCGCCCTTTTTGCGAATAATCAATCGTCAAAATGAACAACCTATTAATATTAATATTTTGAATGCAAACGATTTAAAATTTGCGTTTTACTGCTGTCTTTTCGTTTTTATTGCATCCTGTTGGGATTAGGCTTGGGGTTTCTACGCTTATTGCGTGTCTCGGAGGGCGTTTCTCCATACAGCGCCCGATATTTGGCGGCAAAATAGCTCATATGCGCAAAGCCCGCCCGCGCAGCGATTTCAGAGATGCTTGTTTTCTCCTCGCCGAACAACAGATCATGATGAATCTGCTGCAAGCGCAGTTTTTGAATATACCCAAACGGGGTGTCGTTATAATGGCGTTTGAAGGCCGATTGCAGCGAGCGAACACTCATGCCAGCCTCTCTGGCCAACTCTGTTACGGTGAAATCCTCGCCCAAATGCTCCTGAATCCAGAACACGGCCCGTTTCAACGCCACGCTCTCCGTGCCTTCCAAAACAGGTTGATCATCTGAGCGGCGCGGCCATCTCTGCACAAAGATGGTGATCAGTGCTTCTTTCAGCAGGTATGCCCCCTGCGGGGCCGCAACAAGGCCACTGTCTTCACCATGCTGCCCCACAATCACGCCAGCAATATCAAAAACGGCTTCAATGCCCTCGTCTGCCACAGCAACAAGGTTTTTGTAGCCTTGCAAAGCATTTTGCGGATCAAGGCCAAGCCCCGTTGCAATGGCGGCATAACGATTTCGTGGAATGGCGATCACTGTTTTGCGCACCCCCGCCGAAGCCGTGATCTCCACCTCGCCGGGCGTGCTCAGCAGGCACGCCATGCCGGGCCGCAATTTATATTCTGCATCACGAATGCGGATCGAAAACGTGCCCTGTTCTGCATAGTGCAGTTCGAAGCGTCCGCAATCGGCCGCGAAATAGCGGGTGCGATAGCCCGTCTCAGAATGAATGCGCCACAGATAGAGCGCTTGTATCGCCGCAAGTTCGAAAGAAAACTGAAAATCCGATTCGTTTATGGTGTTAAAATAAGCCTCAGACGAAAACTTCGAGCTTATCACTTTTTGCGCTTCCTGAGCATCTTCAAAGCAAAAAAAGCTCTTCAGCATCAACCCACACCTTTATTCTCTGCCACAATCGCGCTGATTTAAAATTTTTATATCGAAAGCGAAAGAGAGTCTTGGTCTTTTAAATATAAAATATCCACCTGTATCTTGAATGCAACAAGTACTTTCGCAAAAATCAAAATTTCCGAAAACATTAATATATAAAATAGGCGACGCCCATCTTCGATTCGCATAGGCCATGTGGCGTTTTGCTTTGCAGAACCGGCATTTTTTTCGTCAATCATTTATTTAGAATAAACAGGCATTAAGCATAGCTGACCCCTAATGAAGCGCGCGCGCAAACGATGGAGCCTCCATGCAAAACGTCCCTATTGTCGGAAAATTCCTATCCATCATGGCATTGTTCGGCGTTTTCGCAATTGGCGTGGCGGGCTATGCTGCCTATCAGATCAAAACAACCGATACGGCCTATAGCAACCTGATTGATCAGGAGCAGACTGCTGCCATGTTTTTCGCCCGTGCCAATGCCTCGTTGCGTGGTGCGCAAGGCGTCGTTGGAACATTGCTGATGGCGCGCAGCGACGCGGACAATGATGCGGCGGTGGCTGACCTGAAAAGCCAGCGCGACAATTTTGTCAAGAATATCGATCTGGCCATC
>CAJYRE010000470.1 GCA_913776675.1 Rhizobiaceae bacterium | reverse complement strand
GTCTTGCCCGTGCCCGACAGGCCGAAGAACACCGCCGAGTCACCCGCCGGGCCGACATTGGCCGAGCAGTGCATGGGCATAACCTTCTTGGCGGGCAGCATGTAGTTCAGCGCCGTGAACACCGACTTCTTCATTTCACCCGCGTAAAAAGTGCCGGCAATCAGCACGATATTGTTGGTGAAATCGCAAGCGATCACCGTTTCGGTGCGACAACCGTGGCGTTCAGGATTGGCCTTGAAGCTGGGCAGATCGATGATGGTGAACTTGGCTTCAAATGCATTCAAAGTTGCGCGATCCGGACGAATCAGCAAATTACGGATAAACAGCGAATGCCAAGCCAATTCCGTTACAACGCGGGTCGGCAGCGCGTTGGCCGCATCGGCACCGCCAATCAAATCCTGCACGAACAGGTCTTTGCCCGCCACATGGGCCAGCATGTCCTGATGCAGAATGTCGAAATGTGCCTTCGACATCGGTTTGTTGTTATCCCACCAGATCTGGCTATCGGTATTGGCATCTTGAACGATGAATTTATCCTTCGGAGAGCGCCCGGTGTGCTGACCAGTCTCGGCCAGAAGGGCACCGTCAGCCGTCAAAACAGCTTCGCCGCGCCGAATCGCATGCTCATACAGAGCAGCCGGAAGCAGATTATAGTGGACGCGCGCGGCCTGACCCAGCCCCATCGTCTCAACACCTTTCGTGGTATTGTTCACTCCAAGCTCCTCCATGAGATATTCCTTTTTTGGCAGGATTGGCTGTCAATGTGCTTTTACGCTAGAGGGGGAATTTTAAATTTGCAAGAGCCGAATTTCAATAAAAGTCAATAATATCAGTTATTTAATCGTTTTAAACTGATATGCCAGTTTTTAAATCGGTTCAGTTGCCTCGCAAGAGAAATACGGGCTGACCCAAACTATCCGATGCCCCTCTTGATCTCTTCAGCATCGCACCCTTTATCTTTGCCACAATTTGTTCCACCTTTACCCTCATGAAGCCTTGCCCGAACCGCTCGGCACAAGAGCGGACCGGGAAAGCCGGGACTGTACAAAGATGACGGAGACAAGCCGCATGCAAACAATCGCGCTGGTTGATGACGACCGGAATATCCTGACATCCGTATCCATTGCCTTGGAGGCGGAAGGCTACAAGGTCGAAACCTATACCGATGGCGCATCTGCGCTGGATGGTCTTTTGGCACGTCCCCCGCACCTTGGCATATTCGATATCAAGATGCCCCGCATGGATGGCATGGAGCTTTTACGCCGTCTGCGGCAAAAGTCAGATATGCCGGTGATCTTCCTCACCTCGAAAGATGAAGAGATTGATGAATTGTTTGGCCTGAAAATGGGGGCCGATGATTTTATCACCAAGCCGTTCTCTCAGCGCCTGCTGGTAGAGCGCGTCAAGGCGATTTTGCGCCGCGCCGCCAATCGGGAAAATGCCGCAGCCGGTGGCAATGCCAAAACCGCCGCCGAGCAGCAGGCCCGCAATCTGGAGCGTGGCCAACTGGTGATGGATCAGGAACGTCATACCTGCACCTGGAAAGGTGATCCGGTGACATTGACCGTGACCGAATTCCTCATCCTCCACTCCCTCGCGCAACGACCCGGTGTGGTCAAAAGCCGTGATGCGCTGATGGATGCCGCCTATGACGAGCAGGTCTATGTGGATGACCGCACCATTGACAGCCATATCAAGCGTTTGCGCAAAAAATTCAAAATGGCTGACAATGATTTCGACATGATTGAAACCCTTTACGGGGTAGGATACCGCTTCCGGGAAACAGCGTGAGCCGAAGCAGCACAGGCGCTGGCGGAATGGTTGAGAGGGTATCTCCTTGTTAAGGTTCTCAGAGGAAAAGGATAATGAGTCGGGCGATGGCCGCCCGGCCAAACGGCGCTTTTCCTTTTCGCACCCTTTCACGCTGATCCGGCGCATTTTCGGCAATGCCGTCTTTTCCAGCCTGACGCGCCGGATCGTGTTTTTCAATCTGGCTGCCCTGATCGTGCTGGTTGGCGGCATCATGTATCTCAATCAGTTCCGCGAGGGACTGATTGATGCCCGCGTGGAAAGCCTGCTCACCCAAGGCGAAATTATTGCGGGAGCCATTGCGGCTTCCGCCTCGGTGGATACCAATTCCATCACCATTGATCCGCAAAAACTGCTGGAATTGCAGGCCGGACAAAGCATTACGCCGGTGCCGAACGATGAAGATCTGGAATTTCCGATCAATCCGGAGCGGGTGGCTCCGGTGTTGCGCCGGCTGATTTCGCCGACCCGCACCCGTGCCCGGCTGTTTGATGCGGATGCCAATCTGTTGCTGGATTCGCGCCATCTTTATTCCCGTGGACAGGTGCTGCGTTACGATTTGCAACCCGTTGAAGGCGAAACCGAAAGTTGGGCCGATTGGTTCAGCAAGCTGTTCAACCGCATGCTGCAACCCGGCAATGTGCCGCTTTACAAAGAAGCACCGGGCGGCGATGGCTCGATTTATCCGGAAGTGATGAATGCGCTGACCGGTGTGCGTGGTGCCGTGGTGCGCGTCACCGAACAGGGTGAGCTGATTGTCTCCGTGGCCGTGCCGGTCCAACGGTTCCGGGCGGTGTTGGGTGTTTTGCTGCTGTCCACCCAGGCTGGTGATATTGATAAGATTGTGCATGCCGAACGCCTTGCCATTCTGCGGGTGTTTGGGGTGGCAACACTGGTCAATATTGTTTTGTCGCTACTTTTGTCTTCCACCATTGCCAATCCGCTGCGCCGTCTGTCGGCGGCGGCGATCCGGGTGCGACGCGGAGCCAAGGAGCGTGAGGAAATCCCGGATTTCTCTATCCGGCAGGATGAAATCGGCAATCTTTCTGTTGCGCTTCGGGAAATGACCACAGCGCTCTATGACCGGATTGACGCCATTGAAAGCTTTGCCGCCGATGTCAGTCATGAGCTGAAAAACCCCCTCACCTCATTGCGAAGTGCGGTGGAAACCCTGCCAGTGGCCAAGACAGATGCCTCCAAACAACGTTTGCACGATATTATCCAGCATGACGTGCGGCGTCTGGATCGGTTGATCAGCGATATTTCCGATGCCTCGCGGCTGGATGCCGAGCTGGCGCGCTCGGATGCATCACCAGTGGATATGGAAGTTGTGCTGGGTAATCTTGTTGAAATTTCACGGCAAATTCGCAGCAGCAAAAAGCCGGTACAGATCGAATATACGGTTGATCAGAAACCGGGACAAAAAAGCCGCTTCATCGTGCAGGGCCATGATTTGCGTATTGGCCAGATTGTCACCAATCTGATTGAAAATGCTCGCTCTTTTGTTCCAGAAAAGGAAGGGTTGATTTCTGTGCGCCTGTCACGCACCCGCAGCCGCTGCGTTGTGACCGTCGAGGATAATGGTCCGGGGATTCAGGCGGAAAATATCGACCGGATTTTTGAGCGCTTCTACACGGACCGGCCCGATGGCGAAAGCTTTGGCCAGAATTCTGGCCTTGGCCTGTCGATTAGCCGACAAATTGCCGAGGCACATGGCGGTTCCTTGCGGGCGGAAAACATCGTTCAAACAGAAACAGGCCACGTTTCCGGTGCGCGGTTTATTCTGACCCTGCCAGCCGACCCTGCTGTCCATGAAAAATAATTTTCATGCAACGGGGATTGTTCTCGGTCGGCACGGTTTTCTGATTGCCGGTCCCAGCGGCAGCGGAAAATCCTGGTTGGCCAGAATGCTGTTGCAGGACGCGCGCCGCAACCGCCTGTTTTCCGCGCTGATCAGCGATGATCAGGTGCTGTTGGAGGCCTGCGGTGAAACATTGATTGCCCATCGTCCCGAAACCATCCGCGATCTGATGGAAATTCGCTTTAGCGGCATTGTGCAAATCAATAGTGTTGCGTCCGCCGTTATGGATGCGGTTCTCTTGCCTGTTGCCTTGAAGGATACAACGGAGCGCCTCCCCGATCCTGATGAAACGATGGTGTTTTTTTCAAGCGTTAAGATGCCGGTCTTGCGGGTCTGCCCAGCCCTTCAGCCCGATATTGCAACACTTCACCATCTGATGCACAGCCGAAAGACAGGCCATCAATAGCCTTGTCAGCATCAAAAAAATAAAGCGTATGGGATGAATTTTACGCTGTTGCAGCAATCGCAGCGCTTCTTTTTGCCACAGCACAGTGTCAATCTACGACCTTAAGATAAGTGTCAATGCATGTTTTCTCATTGATTATGATAGGAAAATCAAGGAACAAAGCAACTCTGGCATCTGCCCAAATCTGAGGCATCGGCATTATACAACTATTTTGGACTTGCACTTCAGATTTTGATCGCCAAGATAGCTCACCAGTTGGGTGGGTGTAAAATCACAAATCGTCATAGAAAACCGTTTGGGGTTGAATGCAGTGGCTTTTGAAATTGCGACGGGCAAAATGGTTGATCTTCGATCAACACACGGGTAAATGGACCTTTTGCAGTGCGATAACTGGCCGTCAGCAGTTGAGCAGGGAGCTATAAGCGAATGATCGGACTTGTGCTTGTCACTCATGGCAAGCTGGCTGAAGAATTTCATTATGCCGTGGAACACGTTGTGGGTCCGCAGAAATTCATTGAAACAATTTGCATTGGTGCTGAAGACGATATGGATCAGCGTCGCCAGGATATTCTGGACGCGGTTCTGCGGGCTGATGATGGTCATGGCGTGATTATTCTCACCGACATGTTTGGTGGAACGCCATCCAATATGGCAATCTCCGTGATGAACACCGGGCGCATTGAAGTGATCGCCGGAGTGAACCTGCCGATGCTGATCAAGCTCGCCGGTGTGCGCGGTGAAAACGACATGGAAAAGGCCTTGGTGGATGCATCCGAAGCTGGACGCAAATACATCAACGTGGCCAGCCGCGTGTTGAGCGGAAAATAGGAACCACTCCCATGACATCCTTCACGCGAGACTTGCTGATTGTTAACAAGCGCGGTCTTCACGCGCGCGCTTCGGCCAAATTTGTGCAGACCGTGCAAGGGTTTGAGGCCAGCGTGACCGTCTCCAAGGATGGAACCACCGTTGGCGGCACCTCGATTATGGGCCTGATGATGCTGGCCGCAAGCCCCGGCTGCACCATCACCGTAACCACCTCGGGCGTGGATGCCGAAAAGGCGCTGGACACACTGGATGCCTTGGTTGCCGACAAGTTTGGCGAGGAAATGTAAACCAAGAATGCCATAACGGCGTCGCCAACAACATAAAGATATAAAGACTTCTTTATGTGATTATTGCCATGATCGGCTTTCCCTGATACACCGGATGCAATGGCCTGCCGGAAACGGCGGGCGTCGTTGGGTGCATCTTCTGTTTTAACCCAGAAGACGGCCCTACGGTTCAATCCCGGTCTGGAGAACGCCATGAGCACTACACAGGATTACATCGTCGCCGATATTACCCTTGCCGATTACGGTCGCAAGGAGCTTGATATTGCCGAAACAGAAATGCCGGGCCTGATGGCCTGCCGCCGCGAACTGGGCGAAACCAAGCCTTTGAAGGGTGCGCGCATCAGCGGCTCACTGCACATGACCATTCAGACCGCAGTGCTGATTGAAACCCTCACCGCACTGGGTGCGGAAGTGCGCTGGGCATCGTGCAACATTTTCTCCACGCAGGACCATGCTGCTGCTGCCATCGCCGCCTCTGGCGTTCCTGTATTCGCCATCAAGGGTGAAAGCCTCACCGAATACTGGGAATACACCGACAAGATCTTCCAGTGGACCGATGGCCAGCCGTCCAACATGATCCTGGACGATGGCGGCGATGCCACCATGTACATCCTGCTGGGCGCACGCGCTGAAGCCGGCGAAAATGTTCTGTCGAACCCGTCTTCTGAAGAAGAAGAAATCCTGTTCGCGCAGATCAAGAAGCGCATGGCGGCAACACCGGGCTTCTTCACCAAGCAGCGCGATGCCATCAAGGGCGTCACCGAAGAAACCACCACAGGCGTCAACCGTCTGTATCAGTTGAGCCAGAAGGGCCTGCTGCCTTTCCCGGCCATCAACGTCAATGACTCGGTCACCAAGTCAAAGTTCGACAACAAATACGGCTGCAAGGAATCGCTGGTGGACGGCATTCGCCGCGCAACCGACGTGATGATGGCTGGTAAAGTGGCCGTGGTGTGCGGCTACGGCGACGTGGGCAAGGGCTGCGCGGCCTCGCTGATCGGCGCTGGCGCACGTGTAAAGGTCACGGAAGTTGACCCGATCTGCGCTCTGCAGGCGGCTATGGACGGCTTTGAAGTGGTGCAGTTGGAAGATGTTGCGAAAACCGCTGACATTTTCATCACCACCACCGGCAACAAGGACGTGATCCGTATCGAGCATATGCGCGAGATGAAGGACATGGCAATTGTTGGCAACATCGGCCACTTCGACAATGAAATTCAGGTCACGGCCCTCAAGAACCTGAAATGGACCAACATCAAGCCACAGGTGGACATGATCACCTTCCCGGCTGGCAACCGCATGATCCTTCTCTCGGAAGGCCGCCTGCTCAACCTCGGCAACGCCACAGGCCACCCATCGTTTGTGATGAGCGCCTCCTTCACCAACCAGGTTCTGGCCCAGATCGAACTGTTCACCAAGCCCGGTGCCTACAAGAATCAGGTTTACGTTCTGCCCAAGCACCTCGATGAAAAGGTCGCGCGCCTGCATCTGGAAAAGCTTGGCGTAAAATTGACAGAACTTTCAGAAGAGCAAGCTGCCTATATCGGTGTCACTCCGGCTGGCCCATTCAAGTCCGATCACTACAGATACTAATCGTTAACCATATACACACAAGATATAGGGATCGCGGTCTTGACAAAGGCCGCGATTTCTTTTTTCCGCTTCCCCCTTCCCGCCCAATCTTATCCACAGTATTGTTTTAACACTTGATTCGTGTGCCAACACGGGTGCGCGGGAACCTCAGAAAATTGAATTCTGGGCTGTTTCCTTCCCGGCAACGGGATGCGCCTTGCACAGATGCACCCCATCATGACGGGTTATCCCCGTGTTTTTGATGGGAGCGACTGCGCAACATTGGCACAGGAAATGGGGATGTCTTGTCACAGATGCGGCAATAGGACGGAGACAGACCGGAAATGGCGGTTCATACAAAATACCCGTTCCTGCGGGGAAGGACGGGTAACAGTTTGCGTGCGGGCACAAAACCTGTGCGTCGATTGACATCTCATCGGTCGGGTCAAAAACCCGCCACTGGCTTCAAAGCTTTGGGTTGGCTGCGGTGCGGAACGGCATTGGCAGGCGGCGTTCAAGGCTTGACCAGAGGGCTCAGCCTGACATTGGCGGGCACAACACCCGTGTTTGCGCAAAATGTGGCCCAGAACCTCAGTGCAAGCGGTAATAACACATTTTCAGTCTCGGAAATGGTCGGTTTCTCGCTGGTGATTGCCGGTATTTCCGCCACGCTGTTGTCGTCCCTCTGGTTGATGCGTCAGCGCAACACCATCGAGGCCGAAAGTCAGGAAGTCCGCTCGGCGCTGTCCGAAGCCAATCAGCGCATCTCCCGTTATCAGGCCCTGATTGCCGACAAGAACCGTCGGATCGTGATCTGGGATGGCGAAACGGAAAAGCCCGAGCAGCTTGGCCACCTTCCGGCCGAAACAGGCGCTCCCCAGACTGAAAGTGATTTTCTGGCCTTTGGCCGCTGGCTGAAACCAACATCGGCAGGCGAGCTGGATCAGGCCATTGAAAAGCTGCGGTTCAGCGCCCAGAGCTTTGATCTGATTGTGGAAACCCACCGCGATGAAGTGCTGGAAGTGCAAGGTCGCGTGTCCGGTGGCCGGGCCTTTGCCCGGTTTGTGGCGCTAAACAATCTGCGTGCCGAACTGGCCGAGCTGAAAATTGAAAAAGCCCGGCTGTCGTCCACCATTGAAACCTTTGAAAGCCTGCTCGAATCCGTTGAGCAGCCCGTCTGGCAGCGCGACAACAATGGTCGGCTGATCTGGGTCAATCAGGCCTATTGCGATGCCGTGGAAGCGCTCACCCCCGATCAGGCCGTGCATGAAGGCCGGGAAATCCTCAGCTCCATCACGCGCGAAAAAATCCGCGCCACCATCACGCCGGTTTCACCGTTTATCGATACGGTTTCCACCGTGGTGCATGGCAATCGCACCTTCTTCAGCGTTGTCGATACCAAAACGCCGGGCGGCTCCTGTGGCATGGCGATTGATGTGTCCAAGGAAGAAGCGCTGCGCGAAGAGCTGAAGCGAACCTTGAAAAGCCACGCCGAAACGCTGGATCATCTGGCAACGCCTGTGGCCATCTTTGATGGTGAGCGCAAGCTCCAGTTTTACAATCAGGCCTTCCAGCAGCTCTGGTCACTGGATATGGCATTTCTGGAATCACACCCAAGCCACAGCGAATTGCTGGATCGGCTGCGCAGTGCCGGTAAGCTACCAGAACAACTGAGCTGGAAAGCCTGGAAAGAAAACACACTCTCCGTTTACCGTTCGATTGATACCCAGACCTAGCTTTGGCATTTGCCCAATGGCCAGACGCTGCGGGTCATTGCCTCGGCCCATCCTCAGGGCGGAGCCACATGGGTGTTTGAAAATCTCACCGAACAGGTGGATCTGGAAACCCGCTACAACACGCTGGTGCAGGTGCAAGGTGAAACCATTGATCACCTGTCTGAGGGTGTTGCGGTGTTTGGG
>CAJYRE010000469.1 GCA_913776675.1 Rhizobiaceae bacterium | reverse complement strand
ATCCTCAGCAGCCTGATGCTGGTGTATATTGCGCAATTGCTGCTGGATTATCTCACCCGCGGTCCTTGGCGAGACCCACAAGGATTCAATTTCCCACAGACCCGCGAGTTTGTTGAAGAGGCTGTTTTGCCTGCCATCTGGGCGGATTCAGGCCGGGCGCATTGGGGAGCCATCATTGCGCTTGTCGTGGCTTTTGCTGTCTGGCTCATGATGCGCTACACCATGAAGGGCTTTGAAATTACCGTGCTGGGGCAATCCGAACGGGCAGGGCGGTTTGCCGGCTTTTCCTCCAAGGGCATGGTTTGGTTTTCCATGATGTTTTCCGGGGCCTTGGCCGGGTTGGCCGGCATATCGGAAGTGTCCGGCTCAATTGGTCACTTGCAGCCATCCATTTCACCTGGCTATGGGTTTACGGCGATTATTGTTGCCTTTCTGGGTCGTCTAAGTCCTTTGGGCATTATTGCTTCCGGCCTGATGTTGGCATTGACCTATTTGGGCGGGGAAGCCGCGCAATTATCTATTGGTGTTTCCGATAAGGTGACACGGGTGTTTCAGGGGCTGTTGCTGTTTTTCGTTTTGTCCTGCGATACGCTGATTTACTACCGGATCAGGCTTGTGTGGACCAAGACCCGCTCGATGCTGCGTGGAGGATCCCAATGATTCTACAGGCCATTCTTCTAACCATCATTACGGCCTCGACCCCCTTGGTGATTGCTGCCATGGGCGAGCTGGTGACAGAGCGTGCAGGCGTACTCAATCTTGGCGTGGAAGGCATGATGATTATGGGCGCGGTTGCTGCCTTTATCACGTCCTATTCAACCGGATCGCCGTTTTTGGGAATCTTGGGCGGCATTGCCGCCGGGGCCGCTTTTTCATTGCTGTTTGCCTTTCTGACATTGACGCTGGTGACCAATCAGGTGGCAACAGGTCTGGCTTTGACAATTCTGGGGCTTGGCGTGTCCGGGCAGTTGGGCGAGAGCTTTGTCGGAAAGCCGGGCGTCAAAATTCCGGATATTGAGATTCCGTTTCTCTCAGATCTTCCCTTCGTTGGGCCGGTGCTGTTTCATCAAGATGTGTTCTTCTACCTGTCGATTGTGCTGGTGATTGGCGTAAGCTGGTTTCTGTTTAAAAGCAGAACGGGGCTGATGATGCGCGCCATTGGCGATAATCATGGTTCAGCACATGCGCTTGGGCTGAAAGTTGTGCGTATCCGTTATCTGGCAGTGATGTTTGGCGGTGCCTGTGCCGGTTTGGCAGGTGCGCAATTATCGCTTGTCTATACACCGCAATGGGTTGAAAACATGTCTGCCGGGCGCGGCTGGATTGCGCTGGCTTTGGTGGTGTTTGCCTCCTGGCGTCCATGGCGTGTTTTGGCCGGTGGCTATCTGTTTGGTGCTGTTACCATTGGCCAGCTCCACGCTCAGGCTTTCGGTATTGGCCTGCCGTCACAGTTTCTTTCGGCTCTGCCTTATGCTGCTACCATTGTGGTTTTGGTTGTTATCTCGCAAAATCGTCGTACAACCTTGATCAATACACCCGCGTCGCTCGGAAAGGCTTTTGTCCCAGATCGCTGAACGAGCATTTTAATCCTGCAAACCAATAGGGGAAATTATGAAAAAACTAACAGTTGCTTTTGCAGCCACCGTTGCGACCATCATGTCGATGTCAGGTGCAGCCTCGGCTGCTGACAAGACCAAGATTTGTTTTGTCTACGTCGGCACCAAGACCGATGGCGGCTGGACACAGGCGCAGGATCGCGGCCGTCAGGAACTTCAGGCGCATTTTGGTGACAAGATCGAAACGCCATATCTGGAAAATGTTC
Organism: Rhizobiaceae bacterium; assembly: GCA_913776675.1. GTDB lineage: Bacteria > Pseudomonadota > Alphaproteobacteria > Rhizobiales > Rhizobiaceae > Allorhizobium. Next base: position 5,151 of record CAJYRE010000469.1, on the reverse strand, counting down.
CGGAAGGTCCAGATGCCGAACGCGCTATTGAGCGTCTGGCGCGCGACAACTGCAAAATGATCTACACCACATCCTTCGGCTTCATGGATGCGACGATCAAGGTTGCCAAAAAATTCCCGAAGGTGAAGTTTGAACATGCAACCGGCTTCAAGACGGCTGAAAATGTTGCAACCTATAACTCACGCTTCTACGAAGGCCGTTACATTCTCGGCGTCATCGCGGGCAAAATGTCCAAGAAGGGTGAGGCTGGTTACATCGCCTCCTTCCCGATTCCAGAAGTGGTGATGGGTATCAATGCGTTTGAGCAGGGCGCAAAATCGGTCAATCCGAACTTCAAGATGAAGGTCATCTGGGTCAATTCCTGGGCTGATCCGGGCAAGGAAGCCGATGCTGCCAAGGCGCTGCTGGATCAGGGCGTGGATATTTTGACCCAGCATACCGACACCACAGCCCCGATGCAGGTTGCAGAAGAGCGCGGCATCAAGGCATTCGGTCAGGCATCGGATATGATCGCCGCTGGTCCAAAGTCGCAGTTGACCGCCATTGTGGACAACTGGGGTGCCTATTACATCAAGAGTACACAGGCGCTGCTGGATGGCAAGTGGAAGTCGGCCCAGACGTGGGATGGCCTGAAAGACGGCATCCTGACCATGGCTCCTTACACCAACATGCCAGATGACGTGAAAAAGCTGGCAGAAGAGACAGAAGCCAAAATCAAGTCTGGCGAAATTCATCCCTTCACCGGCCCCATCAACAAACAGGACGGCACACCTTGGCTCAAGGCTGGCGAAAAGGCTGATGATGGCACGTTGCTGGGCATGAACTTTTACGTGCAAGGCGTGGACGATAAACTGCCGAAGTAAGGATTGTCAGAGATACGTTCTCTGTTAACAATCAAGGCCGCGCACCGGAAACGGTGTGCGGTTTTTTTGAACCAAAGAGGTTTTGCCATGAAGCTTCACCGTGTTACCGAACGGCTCGACGTCAACGACTCCGATCTGTCTGGCTCAAATTATAATGATGCCAATTTGTCCGGCAGCGAGTTCAATCAAATTAATTTTTCGGGAGCGCGGATCAACGACAGCAATCTGTCGGGCTGGCGTATCAATGATACCAATTTATCCGGCTGGTCGTTGAATGATGTCAATCTCTCAGGGTTGCGTATTCAAAACGCCAATCTTTCAGGTGCGGAATTATCCAATTGCAGGATTTTGGGGGCGACTCTTAATGGTATTCCGCTTGAAAAACTGCTTTCTACTTATAAGGCGCAGTTTCCAGATGATTGAGGCAATCCATATGATGGCACCTCAATTCTTTCGGCGTTCGGGGCGTAATCACGCAGCAATTTTCAATTTTGCGCCAGCGCCCGCCAGCTTGCGTTCAGCCCTCTCTTGCTGCGGTGAGCGGTTGTAGAACTCCCGATAGCACTTGGAAAAATGCGAGGCGGAGACAAAGCCGCAGGCCACAGCCACTTCCACAACAGGCATGGCCGATTGCACCAAAAGATGCCGGGCACGATCTAGCCGGATTTCCAGATAGTAGCGGGCAGGGGAACGGCCCATTTCCTGCTGGAAAAGGCGCTCAATCTGGCGCCGCGACAGGTCAACCTTATCGGCAATATCCAGAAGCGACATGGGTTCAGCAAGGCTTGCTTCCATCAATTCAATGATTTGCAGCACCTTGTTGTTTTGCACACCAAGCCGGGCGCGCAGTGGCAGGCGCTGGCGATCACTGGCGGCGCGGACCCGGTCGGTCAAATGTTGTTCGCACACTCGATTGACCAGAGAGTCACCAAAATCCTGACCAATCAGATTCAGCATCATGTCCAGCGATGCGGTGCCACCTGCGCAGGTGTAGAGATTGCCATCCACCTCATAGAGATCAGCATAGACCTCGGCCTGTGGGAAGGCTTCCGAAAAGCCGGGCAAGTTTTCCCAATGGATGGCGCAACGCTTGCCATTCAGCAATCCGGCCTGCGCCAGAATATGTGCGCCCGTACAGAGGCTGCCCACAGCAACACTGCGGCCATAGGCTTCACGAAGCCATGCATAGACCGATTTGTTGTTGAACTCTTCCACATAAACGCCAGAGCAGACGATGGCCATGTTGGGGCGATTTTCACCGGAGAGTGAGCGGCGCTCCTCGGCCAATGAGGTATCGACATCAATGCAGATGCCTGATGATGACGAGACCTTGGCCCCGTCGGCGGAACAGAGGCGCCATTCATACGCGCTATACCCCAACATGCGGTTAGCGATACGGAGCGTTTCAATGGCACCTGCGAATGGCAAAAGCGTAAAATTGGGAACCAGAAAAAAGACGATGCTGCGTTTTTTGATGGGCGTTTTGCTCATGTCGACACCATGCTGAGAACATAGGCAAAATTGACAGTTTTTAATTTGTTCAGTTGCCTGAATGCGACAATAGCACGACGTATTGCGACAGCAATATTTATCTTTATCAAGAAGAATATATTTCTCAGAGTGTGGGGCGCACGAATGCCCGCCGCAAGTGTTGTTCAAATATCAATCAAGATATTGATTGTTATTTGTATTTTTGCGGCAGGTGGTGATTCAAGATGAAATATGACCGTTTTTTGACGTTACCTGCGTGCATTGCGCCGTTCTTGCTGTGCGTCGATTGCAGGCCAGCCTAGATCCTTACGCATAGCTGGTGGCATGGATTCCAGATCGCGCAATACCTGTCTCTGCTGTTGCCAATTCTTCCATGCGGCATGGATGCGCAAAAGGTTGGTTTGCAGGGATACAAATGAAGCCTCCAATCGTAATCGGAAGGGGTGGGTAAAGGGGTAAGAAATATCGGACATCGCGGTTTCCTTTCTGGTTTGGTGCGCTTTGCAACGGCTTCAGCGCACAGAGAATGACAGCTTTTCATTCATCATAAAAACGAATGTTTTTTATTGAATTCATCATTATTTGTTTATTGTTCATCTGAGGTTGCATTGGCGGCTTGGACCTCACCATCAGGGTTTGATTGTGCTTCTGTATTTGATCGGCATGGCGACTTTGCTTTTGCTGTCCGCCGATCATGCAATCGAATTGACATTCAATCAAACGAAACGATATGATGCTTAAGATCAGAAAAAATGAAGGATGCGTCATGAATCTTATCCAGTCGCCCGCTTTGCCCTTGCTGGAAAATGACGTGTTGCGCACCTTTGTTGCGATCTCGGATACGGGTAGTTTTACGGCGGCAGCCGAGCAGGTGTTTCGCACCCCCTCTGCGGTTTCCATGCAGATTAAAAAGCTGGAAGAGCAATTATCCGTTGCTCTGTTTCGCCGCGATGCGCGCTCTGTCTCGCTGACACCCCATGGCGAGATGTTGTTGAGCTATGCCAAGCGCATGCTGGCGCTGAACAATGAAGCGGTATCACGTTTCCTGATGCCGGATATGAATGGCGTTGTGCGGCTGGGGGCGCCCGATGATATTGGCGAGCTGATCCTGCCCGGCATTCTGATGCATCTGTCCAAGACCTGGCCGCATCTGGCCATTGAAGTCACAATTGATAACTCCGTTCCATTGCGAAAAGCCGTTGATGAAAATCGACTGGATGTCACACTGTTTAATTTTCTGGATGGGATTGCGGCCAATCCAGCCTTGAGGGTGATGACGGAAAAGCTGGTGTGGGTTGGCAAAAAACATGGGCAAGCGCATTTGAAAACACCATTGCCGGTTTCCGTCTGGAACGAAGGCTGCATTTGGCGAAAACGGGCGCTTGAAGAGCTAACCAATCGCGGCACAAAGTTCCGCATTGCTTATTTCTGTGCCCATCATATGGGCCAGATGGCCGCTATTCGGGCCGATATTGCCATTGCGCCGCTGGCGCGCTTTCTTATTCAGGATGATATGGTGGAATTGACCGAGCAGGATGGTTTGCCGGATCTGGGAACCTATGATGTCGGACTTGCACAGCGCGATGGCGCGAGTGCGCCGGTCAAAGCCGTTGCGGATTATGTGCGCTGTGTTTTGGGCAGCCGCAGTTTTGTCAACAGTTTCATGGCGGCTTAACGCCTTTGCATCTCGATGAAACGGATGACGGCATAACTCCTTAAATCGGAATCGATTTAAGGAGTTATGCCGCAGATTAAAAGTGTTACAGCGCCGTGCGCCATATATGGCGCACGGCGCTGTAAATTCTGGTGTTTATACGCGATGGGCGGGAACTTTTGGCGGCTTTCGGCATTAGAGAGTGGAATGGTACGTCTGGTGCCATTGGTCGCCATAGGGGTTATGCACATGCAAGCAAAAAAAATCATCACCGTCGCATCAATCGTTCTCTTTGCCGTGACACTGTCGTCCTGCGGCAATACCATCCGTGGGATGGGAAAAGACGCTGCTAACACCGTAGATGCCACCAAGTCTGCGGGACATCGCGTTGCCAGAGCCGCTAACTAAAAGTGGCACCATAAAACCAGATTGCTGCAAGGATCAGACAAGATAACAAGCGGCAATTGTTACAAGTTTGGCTGCTTTGCCCGGATGGGTGAGATTATCCCTTTCCGGGCAAATCCGTATTTTGAACATGGATGATAGGGTGTCAAAGCACCCTGATTGCCGGACGATATTTTTCCATTATTGCCCATTTTCCTCTTGAACCTCTAGTTCCTGTAGATCCTATCCTGCCATGAATGCAGGAAGGGATGCGTCATGAATGAGAAGGTAGAACAAAGCCGTTTTCGCGTGGAGGGCATGGATTGCGCCTCGTGCGCCATGAAGATCGATCGGGCCGTGCGGCGGCTGGATGGCATCGAAGATGTCAGTATTTCGGTTGCTTCCAGCGTGATGACGGTGCGTCATGAGGCTTCCGAGCGCATTGTTGAAGCGGTCGAGCAGCAGGTGAAAAATCTGGGCTACGGTGCCTCACTTTTGTCCGGTACGGATAGGGAGCATCAATCCAAGCCATCACATGCATGCTGTGCTGCTCATGACCATTCTCACGATCATGGCAATCACCACCACCATCATGATCATGATGAGCAGGATGCGGCCTCTCCACGTAAATCAGCGGAAGCCAGCGTGCTGCATGGTCATGATCATGGACCCAGTAAAGGTCCGTGGTGGACCAGCGGCAAGGCACGGCTTACACGCGTTAGTCTTGTCGCGCTCGTGTTGGCTTATGGTTTGGGCCAC
>CAJYRE010000468.1 GCA_913776675.1 Rhizobiaceae bacterium | reverse complement strand
ACCACATTGGTTTCCGGGTGTTTCGAGAAAATATCAAATGCCTGCTGACCATAGAACTGACGCTGCCGCAAGGTCGAGGTTGGCGAGGCCGTGGTCAGGGCCAGAATCACACCCTGATCTTCTTCCGGGGCCAGTTCGGTGGTGGAGGAGCTGTAGAGCCAGTAAATGCTGGCCAGCACAATCAGGCCGAAGGTGATAACCACCGGCATGGTGTTCAGCGTACCTTCCAGCAGACGGCGATACCCCCGACTGAGCCGCTCCATGGTGCGGTCAATGAAATGCACAATGCGCGCTTCCATTGTCGTGCCATCCCGCGGAATGGGCTTGAGCAACTTGGCGCAGGCCATGGGCGAGAGTGTCAGCGCAATGACAGCAGAAACCGTCACCGCCCCGGCCAGCGTAAAGGCAAATTCGGTAAACAGCGCGCCCGTCAGGCCGCCCTGAAAACCAACCGGCACGTAAACCGCAATCAGCACCACGGTCATGGCCACAATCGGGCTGGCCAGTTCACGTGCCGCCTGCAAAGCGGCCTTGAACGGCTTCATCCCCTCATCCATGTGGCGGTTGACGCCCTCCACCACGATGATGGCATCATCGACCACCAGACCGATGGCCAGCACCAGCGCCAGCAGGGTCAGCAGGTTGATGGAAAAGCCCATGGCCAGCATCAGCGCAAAGGTGCCAATCAGCGAGAGCGGAATGGCCACAATGGGAATCAGCACCGCGCGCCACGAGCCCAGGAACATGAACACCACGAGCGTCACAATGGCTCCGGCTTCAAACAGGGTGTGAATCACCTCATCGATCGAGCTGTTGACGAAATCGGTGGAGTCATAAATGATCTGGCCATGCAGCCCGGCGGGCAATTGCGCCTGAATTTCCGGGAAGGCGGCTTTCACACCACGGATCACATCTAGCAGATTGGCAGACGGAGCCACCTGAATGCCGACGTAAACAGCGGTTTTGCCATTGAAGCTGGTGGCCGAGTCATAATCATCATTGCCAAGGGTGACATTGGCCACGTCGCTCAAGCGCACAATGGCGCCATTCACTTCCTTCAGCACCAGATTCTTGTATTCGGCCAGCGAATGCAGATTGGTGGAGGAGGACAGGTTGACCTGCACCAAAAGCCCCTTGGTGGTACCAAGACCGGAGATATAGTCATTGCTTTTCAGCGCAGTGGCTACATCGGTGGCGCTCATGCCATAGGCCGCCAGCTTGACCGGGTCCAGCCAGGCCCGCAGGGCAAATTTCTTGCCGCCCAGCAGTTCGGCTGTCTGCACACCCTGCACGGCCTGCAAGCGGGGCTGCACCACGCGCGTCAGGTAATCCGTGACCTGATTGGGGGCCAGTACATCGCTGGCAAAGCCCATATACATGGCATCAATGGTCTGGCCGACCTTGAGGCTCAGGGTGGGCTGCTGCGCGCCGGAGGGCAATTGGTTGAGAACCGAATTGACCTTGGTGCTGATTTCCGTCAGCGCCTTGCCGGAATCATAGTTGAGACGCAGATTGACGGTGATCGTGCTGACCCCCGTCTGGCTGGTCGAGGTCATGTAATCAATGCCGTTGGCCTGGGCGATGGCATTTTCCAGCGGCGTGGTGATAAACCCGGCAATGATGTTGGAATCCGCCCCGGCATAGGCCGTGGTGACGGTGACAATGGCGTTTTGTGTGCGCGGATATTGCAGGATCGGCAATGTCGTCATCGAGCGCAGACCCAGCACAAGGATCAGCGCGCTGACGACAAGCGCCAGAACCGGCCGCCGTACAAAAATATCGGTGAAGCTTTTCATGGCGATGTCCTATTGATCCTTGATCTCAGGCGCATTCTGGGCAGCCGGTACATGGCTGTTGTCAATCATCACAGGTGTGCCATTGCGCAGCTTGATCTGGCCGGCAATCACCACCTGCTCTCCTTGCTTGATGCCATCGACAATGGCGACGTTATCGCCACGGGTGGCCCCCGTCTTGACAAAGCTCTGGCGGGCAACGCCGTTTTTCTCGCCATTCTGATCGTTGTGATCAACAATAAAGACGGAATCGCCATAAGGATTATAGACAATGGCCGTTTGCGGCAGCGTGATAAACTGCTGGCTGGCACCAATGGCAATCTTGACGCGGCCAAACATGCCCGGCAGCAGCAGCCCATCGGGATTGTCCATGGTGGCGCGCACCTGCACGTTTCTGGAGGTGGGGTCCACCTTGGCATTGATGGCAGTGATCTTGCCGGGGAAGGTCTTGCCCGGATAGGCATCGACCGTGGTGGTCACGTCCTGCCCCACCTTGATCTGGCTCAGGTTTTGCTGCGGCAGAAACACATCCACATAGAGCCGGTCCAGTTCCTGCAAGGTCACAATTGTCGTGCCCGCTGTGAGATATTGGCCCAGATCCACATTGCGGATACCCAGACGGCCCGAAAACGGAGCCCGCAGGGTTTTCTGATCCACAATGGCCTGCTGCTGTTCCACAAGCGCGCGGGCATTTTTCAAATTGGCGCTGTCGCTGTCCACGGTCGCCTGGCTGACGGCGCTGACCTTTTGCTGGTCCTGCGCGCGCTTGAGCGAGATGGCGTAATTGTCGGCGGTGGCCTGCAAGGCGGCCAGCTTGGCAATGTCATCCTCGGCCGACAGTTTCAGAAGAACCTGCCCTTCTTTGACCATATCGCCGGATTCGAAACTTCTTTGTTCCACAATGCCCGGCACCTGCAAGGCAAGGTCGGCACCATTGACGGCCTTGAGCGTGCCCACGGCTTCAATCTCGGTTTGCCAATCACTCAAGGCAGCAGCCGCGGTGGACACCGTTTGGGGTGGGTTGGCCATGCCGGCCATGACGGTCTGGATAATGCCAGCCTTGAATGTCTGAAACTTGTACAGGCCGCCAAAGACAGCGCCGGTTGCGAGCAACATGATCACCATTCGTTTGATCATTGCATGTGGACCTTTTTACGAGGAGTGTTGTCTTGATGATAAAATCGAGCCGAGCGACCATCCTCCTGAATGGTCGCTTGCCCCTTTCCGGCCGGTTTTATCACCCTTTTCTTCATTGCACCTTAAGAAGCGAGGCCGGTTGGGAATCGCGGCTGCTGGCATTGACAGGGGCATGAGAAAATCCAATGATCAAACCGAACCGTTCGGTTCTGTTGCTGATACATGCAATAAGGTCTAGATAAATGTCAAGATAAAACTAAACGGTTCAGTACAGTTTGATGGGGAGGAGACGCAAGGTGATGGGCGAGCTGAAATCGCTAAAGACCAGATGCGATAAGCGCAAAACAAAAAAAGTTGAGCTTCTGATCGAAACAGCCAAAAAAAGCTTTCTGGAACAAGGCTATGATCGCACCAGCATGGATATGATCGCCGCCGATGCCGGGGTTTCGAAGGCGACGCTGTATGTGTATTTTGAAAACAAGGAAGCGCTGCTGCTGGCGTTGATTTCGCATGAGTGCCAGCAGGCCAGACCCTGTCCCTTGCTGGACCCGTCGCTGGCGACACCCAAGACAATGGAGGACATCCGCGCGGCCTTGCGCTGCATTGCGCGGAATTTTACCAGACTTTTCCTCAGCGAAAACGCGCTTGGCCTGTATAAGCTGGTGGCGGCCAATGCCGCGCATTTTCCCGAAATCGCCGAGCTTTTCATGAATGCCGGACCCCGCAGGCAGCAAAAAGAACTGGCCGTGTTTCTGGAACGCGCCATGCGGGATGGCTTTTTGCAGATCGATCATCTTGATCTCGCCGTCAAACAGTTTCTCAGTCTGGTGCGGGGTGATCTGCCGCTCAACTGGGCGCTGTCGATGACG
>CAJYRE010000467.1 GCA_913776675.1 Rhizobiaceae bacterium | reverse complement strand
CTGATGATCGCCAATCAGAATTTTATATTTATCTATATTTCAGTAATTATTTGCTATATAAAAATCAATAGAGGGATTACTTCACTCATCATTGCTTTTTTATCATCCATATCAACAGCCTTTATTGTGGCTGGTTTCGGCTGGATGCTTCTGATACCCGTGTCTCTCACTGCCATTGGCTATGCCATACATCAGGCGCGTGCAAAAATTCGCACCGCCATGTAATCGGCCGATGAGTGGTTCTATAAAATCAGTGCTGTGGTTTGCCACGCACTGATCTATTGAAAATTGCGACGATTTAAATATCCCAATTCACGGGCTCGGAATTTTTTGTTCGGAAATGACTCCGATATGAAACAGCAGAGACTCCAAAACGCTTGCGAAAATGGTGTCGCAGAGCATCCGCAGAGGCAAAGCCAACGCTCTCTGCAATATGCTCAATTGGCATAATCGTCTCTTCCAGAAGAGTACGGGCGCGCGCAACACGCTCTCGTATCAACCATTCTCCCGGCGTGAGTTGCGTCGCAGATTGGAAGCGACGCAAGAACGTTCTCCGGCTCATGCAGACACGCGCCGCCATTTCATCAATATCAATCTTGCGGTCCAAATTCTGAAGAAGCCATTCTTTCAATTCCGCCAGACTATCAATCTGGGTTTGCGCCGAATGCGGAATATACTGTGCCTGTCCCCCATCTCGAAAAGCCGGAATCACCATACGCTGCGCAATTGAACGAGCGATTTTGCCACCGTGATCCTTTCGTACGATATGCAAACAAAGGTCCATGCCCGCAGCGCGGCCAGCCGAACTCAACACATGACCTTCGTCAACATAAAGAACATCGGCATCAACATGGATTTTCGGATACCTCTCCGCCAGAATCTTTGCCTGCGACCAATGAACCGCAGCACGATGACCATCCAGCAGGCCGGCTGCGGCAAGCAAGAACACACCGGAACAGATTGAAACAATACGCTTGCCTGCTGCGCGCGCTCGCCGCAAATGCTCCAGAACATTACCAGGTGGGGGTAAGTCCACATCAATCCAGCCAGGAACAATAATTGTATTCGCACGCGCTAATTCTTCAATACCGTATTCTGTCACGAGACTAATTGGCCCAGCCTTAAATTTTTCATTGGGCTGCTCTGAACATATCGTAACATCATAGCAATTACGCAGCACACGACTTAATTCAAAGATCTCGAAAACGAGTCCAAGCTCAAAGACATTAACTCCAGAATACGCTAATATAGCAATTCTATGTTTTACTTCCATGCCCCTGCCCTTGCCGTCAATATGGCATTTTCTTCACGATACCTGTCACAATGCAGCGTTGTCAAACGTAGAACTCGGATGTTATTTTCACTTCAAGAGATCAAGAGTTTCAGAAAGCATTTTGCATAACCTAGTTATAATATTTAATTCTCCCAAACAAAAAATGCCGAAGAATATTGATGAAATAACCCCATAATGAGTAAATTATATTACATAAATTATTAAAATCATAAAATTACGAATTTTTATTTTAAACCTTTATCAGAAGATCGCGTGGCATCTCCCAAGCCACGCGATCTTTATTTTTATGATATAAAATTCAAATTATTTTAATGAGACCTTCAAATCGGAAAAGCAGTCATATTCCGAATGTAAAAATCAATCAAAACGTGCGAATGAAAATCCACGAAACGCCCGTAACCTCGCTTGGATAACTCTTTACCCCTTCAACAATCGCGTTATAATTTGTTTCGATTTTGAGGACACAAAGGGCTGAGGAAATGAATTCAACAATTGAACACATGGATTATGTTGAGTTCAATGTCTCAGATATGGATGCGTCGAAAAATTTTTATGCAAATGCATTTGGCTGGACGTTTACAGATTATGGTAGCGCTTATACCGAGTTCAGCGATGGCAGATTGAAAGGCGGGATGAGCCTGTCAGAATCAGTACAGGCTAAAGGCGGCCCACTGATCGTGTTATATTCCCAAGCGTTAGAAGCCTGCCAACAGAAAATAGAGGCGGCAGGCGGCATTGTTGTAAAACAGATTTTTGCCTTTCCGGGCGGCAGACGGTTTCATTTTACCGATCCGGACGGGTATGAACTTGCTGTTTGGTCGGATCAGTAAGCAGATCAGCCTATTCTCAACCGCGCCTTCTGCTGTCACATGCCTCAAGACAACAAACCTTGGATTGAGGTATTGCATGCATTGCCCGCACTCTTGAAACCGTCATATGACGAGAATCCTATTTTGATTCAAATCAAGGTAACGTAGAGCGTATTATGAATAAATGACATCCTATCGCCTGACCAGATCGCAGATCGCGCTTCAACTATAAGTACGCGGATAAGTGATCATCAGCAAGGCAGGCATGAATGGAGATGTCAATGCGGCGCAACATTGAAGAACACAGCCATGTACCGGAAAAAGCCCATGCTTCGGCTGTTCTCGCTCCGTGCTTTACCAGTCTGGAATGGCTCCGCCGCGCCCACACAGAACAATTAAATCTTTGCGATGAGCTTGAGGCCATCGCTGATTCATTGCCTACCAATGTGGATGTACAAAAATGCCTTCAGGCGGCCAAAGCCTTGAATCCATTGATTAAAGGCGTGCATACCTATGAAGAAAATGTCTTGTTTCCATGGCTGGAATCTCTCGCCGATATTCAACCGGCCTTGCTGGAAAGCTTGCACAGGCTGAAATTTGAACACTGTGAAGATGCTTGCTTTGCTGAAGAACTCACAGATACCCTTCTCCGCTTGGGGCGCAAGGAAGATGTGAACATGGAAGCAACGGGCTATATGTTGCGTGGTTTTTTTGAATCCCTCCGCCGTCATATCGCTTTTGAGCGCGAACACATCCTGTCCAATCTTAAAGAGCATGCCAGCAATAATTGATGAAAAGCGTACAGCGTCCTTCCGACAAAACACACCAAGCCATAAAAAAATCCGCTGCTATCGCAGCGGATTTTTGTTTTAACCCATGGACTTTAAATCCAGAACGACTGCAAAACCTCTATCACCCAAGGCTTATGCAATCGCAGCATTCAAACGCTTTTCATCTCGGCCACCCTTCATGCGTTCAGCAAGCAGGAACGCCAGTTCCAGTGCCTGATCAGCATTCAAACGCGGATCGCAATGGGTATGGTAACGGTCCTGTAAATCCTCGGCAGACACGGCCCGCGCGCCACCGGTGCATTCCGTCACATCTTTACCCGTCATCTCGATGTGAATGCCGCCGGGGTGAGACCCTTCTGAGCGGTGAATCTGGAAGAAGCTTTCGACTTCGGACAAAACACGATCAAACGGGCGTGTTTTATAATTATTGAGCGTGATGGTATTGCCATGCATCGGATCGCATGACCAAACCACCTTGCGGCCTTCACGCTCCACAGCACGGATCAACCGTGGCAGGTGATCGGCAACCTTATCGTGGCCGAAGCGGCAAATCAGCGTGAGTCGTCCCGCTTCATTCTTCGGATTGAGAATATCAATCAAATTGAGCAAATCATCAGCCTGCAAGGATGGACCGCATTTCAAGCCGATTGGATTTTTGATCCCGCGGCAATATTCCACATGGGCATGATCTGCCTGACGGGTCCGGTCGCCAATCCAGATCATATGGCCAGACGTGGCGTAAACGTCGCCGGATGTAGAATCAACACGGGTCAAAGCTTCTTCATAGCCAAGCAGCAAAGCTTCATGGCTGGTAAAGAAGTCCGTTTCGCGCAGGCTGCGGTTGTTTTCAGCATTGATGCCAACAGCCTTCATGAAATCCATGGTTTCGCTGATACGGTCGGCCAGCTTACGATAACGCTCAGCCTGCGGGCTATCCTTGACGAAACCCAGCATCCATTGATGCACATTTTCCAGATTGGCATAGCCACCCATGGAGAAAGCGCGCAGCAGGTTCAGCGTTGCAGCCGACTGGCGATAAGCCATCAACTGACGCTGTGGATCAGGAATACGGGATTCCGGATTGAATTCGGTACCGTTGATGATGTCACCGCGATAGCTCGGCAGCTCCACATCGCCCTGGCGCTCCGTATCAGAAGAGCGAGGCTTGGCAAACTGGCCAGCAATACGTCCAATCTTGACCACGGGGAGCTGTGCCCCAAATGTCAGCACAACAGCCATCTGCAAAAAGGCGCGGAAAAAGTCGCGGATGGTATCCGCGCCATGTTCAGCAAAGCTTTCAGCGCAATCGCCACCCTGCAACAGAAAACCATTGCCTTCGGCAACACCGGCCAGCGCGGTTTTCAAGCGGCGCGCTTCGCCCGCGAACACCAGCGGCGGATAGGATGCAAGCTGCTGCTCAACTGCCTTCAATGCATCTTGATCTGGATAGGCCGGAACCTGCTTGATTGGCTTCTGCCTCCAGCTCGTCGGGGTCCAATTCTGCGCCATCATCTTCACCTAAATATATCCCGGCCGCCCTTACGACCAGATTTGATCGGCGGCTTATAAACCGTTCATTGTAGATTGGAAAGCTCTACTTGCTTGCAAATCAGCATTCACAATGGGAAACGGACCGATATCTCTGCCCGTTTCCAATATTTTACACGTTTATTAAACGCGCGCACCATTGCGAACCCGATAGCTGGGACTATACATCGTCACCAGTTCTTCCGCCGCAGTGGGATGGACAGCCATTGTCCGATCAAAATCATCCTTGGTGCAACCAGCCTTGAGGGTAATGCCCAAAAGCTGCGCCATCTCGCCCGCATCATGGCCCAGAATATGCGCGCCAACCACTTTGCGATCCTCAGCGTTGACAATCAGCTTCATGATCATCTTTTCACTGCGCCCGGAAAGCGTTGCCTTCATCGGGCGGAATTCAGCCTTGTAAATCTCGATCTCGGCAAAAGCGCGCGCTGCCTGCTCTTCCGACATGCCCACCGTGCCAATTTCGGGCTGTGAGAATACGGCTGTGGCAATCAGGTCATGATCCGGTGATGTTGGGTTGTTCTTGTATTCCGTTTCAATAAAGCACATAGCCTCATGAATGGCGACCGGTGTCAATTGCACACGATCCGTCACATCGCCCAGAGCAAAAATGCTCGGCACATTGGTGCGGGAATATGGATCAACAATGATCGCACCACGTTCGTTAACAGCCACGCCAGCCGTTTCCAGGCCAAGACCCTTGGTATAGGGATCGCGTCCCAGCGCCAGCATGACCTGATCCGCCTGCAACACACCGTTGTTCAAGGTTTGAACATTCAATGCACCTGTTTCGGCCTTAGTCACACCTTCAATCACATCGGTGCAGAGGATGCGAATACCCTTGGCTTCCATGGCCTGATGCAACCCGCGGCGCACATCCTGATCAAACCGGGAGAGAATTTCCTTGCCGCGGTAAATCAGCGTAGTTTCCACGCCGAGGCCATGAAAGATATTGGCAAACTCTACCGCGATATAACCGCCGCCAGCAATGACAATCGAGCGCGGCAATTCTTCGAGATGAAAGGCCTCGTTAGATGAGATGCACAGCTCATGCCCCGGCAAAGCGGGATGATAATTGGCCGCACCACCAACCGCGATAATAATTCGCTCGGCCGTGACCACCTGACCGGTTTTGACGATGCGCACACTGTTGGGGCCGGCAATTTCCGCACGGCTTTCAATCTGCTCTGCGCCAGCATTGGTCAGCCCTTTGCGATAGAGACCTTCCAGTCTGGCAATTTCCTGATCCTTTGCGGCAATCAGCTTTTTCCAGTCAAAGCTGCTGGCACCCACTGTCCAGCCAAAGCCCGCGGCATCTTCGAAATGCTCGTGAAATTGTGATGCATATACAAACAGCTTTTTGGGAACACAGCCCCGGATGACACAGGTGCCACCAAACCGATATTCTTCCGCAATCGCCACCTTCTTGCCCATGGATGCGGCCAGCCGGGCGCTGCGGACACCACCGGAACCGCCGCCGATGACAAACAAATCATAATCGAAAGATGACATGGAAAACTCCTGACGGGAAGGTTGCCCAACCTGTTGAACCGAAAGCCCGAATGACAGCGCCGTGCGCCAAATATGGCGCACAAAGAACGCTGTAACACTTTTAATCTGCTGCATCATTTTCTTCTTAAGAAGAAAATGATGCAGCAGTGCCTGAATGTGTCTTGTGCCGCGTTGTAGCTGTAAACACCATGGCTATCTGGCCAGTGGCATGATGCATCCACAAGGCATGATCCACAAAAGCACATTGCATATGGAGATCGGACGACAAAAATGAAAGAACAGAACACAAAAGCCCGGCAGCCGTCCCTGTGAAAACCCGCTCGGATTTCCTGTCGGACGATTGCCGGGCTTCACAAGCCTATACCCAACTAATCAGATCAGGGCTTGGCAGGTGTAGCCGCAGGGGCTGCAGGCGCTGGCGCATCGGCCGCAGGCATGGTGGTTTTCAGATCCTTGCCGGCAATCTTGACCAGAGCATCATTGGTGTTCTTTTCAAGATCACGCGCAATGCCGGATGCCCAAATGTCGGCGGCCTTGCCCAGCTCA
>CAJYRE010000466.1 GCA_913776675.1 Rhizobiaceae bacterium | reverse complement strand
CAGCATAAACCGCCCCATCCCCGTTAAAGTCTGAAGGCGGACGATCCACCGCCGCTCTTCTGATGCTGAAGATACAAAACGTGGCGGGGCATGCAATCAACAAACAGCACCTCGCCTGTTTTTGCGGCATCCTTCATGGGTGGCTGTGGCGCAAAAGCCACAAAATGCGCATGGCGCGTGCTGATTTGTTTACTTTTCATTAAGGAAATCTTTGAAAACAAACAGAAATAACGTTCGAATGCGTTTTCCACATCTGTGTCCGCGCAGTGTGTCAGTCCCGTTTTGAGGCGATTCATGGGCTGTCTTCGCCCTGCGGTCTGGGTTTTTTGGTGGAAGTCGGGCGCATCAGAAAGCTGTATCATCCAACACGATGCACCAACGTGTTGCGAATCTTCGGCTGGCTTCACATGAGACGGCGACGATGGATTGGTTTTGCAGCCGATGATTCGATTCTCTTAATCCTATGCATGGCTATAAGGTGCCGGTCAGTTCGCTGTGCCGAATCTTTCATCACGGACGACGATGTCGTGGCTCTGCGTTGCCAATATTTTATTCATTCGTCACATTGATCGACGACGTTGAGACTCTGTTGCGGGGTCCGGGTGTTGGGGCTTAGGCCAAGAGCGCTTTATCCCACTCTTTTTATGAGAGAATTTTACGGGGAGAAAATTTTTCCAGAATGAATTGTGTAAGAATGGCAAGAAATTCACGAAAAGCGCTTGCAATCGAAACCGTGAACACATAATCAGACCGCACCGGAGAGGTGGCCGAGTGGTCGAAGGCGCTCCCCTGCTAAGGGAGTATACCAGAGATGGTATCGAGGGTTCGAATCCCTTCTTCTCCGCCATCCCAATCATACAATCTATTGCTTTTGTTTCGCATATACAGGTCGACTTATATAGGTCGTTCTATTATCCGTGCCGTTCTTCAACACGGATAACAGGTCTGGGATTGCCATGAATTTTGTTGCTGCCTCAAGCGGAGCGCGCTCAAATGATTCGTTTACATCCGCTTCCACGTTTGGCTCTTGCAAAACACGGCCAGCACGCATCCTTTCAGTTTCAGCCAGTCGCCGTTGACTTTTGCTGATCCGGAATAGGTTTTGTTGTCAGAGGGATCCGTCACTTCGCCGGAATACTCGGCGTTCTGACCTTCGACCTTGCCAATTTGTTTGCCTGCATATTGCCCTGTCTTAAGGCTGATGCAGTAGGATTTACCGCAAGGGCTGATGTCTGCGGTGTCTCCTTTTTCGGTTTTCCATTTGCCCTCAATGGGGTCGGCTGCGAATGCGGCTGGGTTGTAAGCAATCAGCATTCCCAGAATCATGAAAACTGGCTTCATTCTTTCCTCCTTGTCTCTCCCCGGAAATTTGGCTCCGACGTTTGGGTCGTCCAAATTCCAAGGGTAAAATAAGTGACGCGTACGTAAAGGTAAATAGACTTTTTGCCCACCTATGGGACGGTGTGGGTCTTGATCATGTAAGGGTCTTTTCAGCGCCTTTCCGAATTAAGGTCAATAATAGGTGAAAATCGATCCGTAAACATCTGGTAAAATTAACCCCTTTTTGCCGGGAATCCGGCCCTTGCAATGCTTAACAGAAAGACAAGTTTACAAAGTGTTTTCAAAGCGTTTTCTGCTCGTTAAGCACGCCTTTTAAACTCATTTTGACCCCCGTTTGGCATAGTGAACCTATCAAACGAGCCGGGCAAACCGGCCGAACCTTAAACACTGGACATGTTGCGTTAGATGGCAGTCAGAGTTTGGGGTTTCTAAAAAAACAGGGACTTGCTCACGGTGGCGATGGTTTTGAAAAAGACCGGTTCGACATCATGAGAGAATGAAAAAAAGACAGAGCATTCCGCGTTTCTCTGGAATGATGAGATGCTCTTGAGAGAAAAAGACAAGGGTAGACCAATGGCACACTTTGATGCGCGAGAAGCAGAAATGGCCTCATCGGGTAGTGAAACACAGGTTGATGTGTTTCGGGTGATCGGGTTGATGTATGCGACAGGTCACGGATGTGATCAAAATCTCGTTGAAGCGCATAAATGGCTGAATATTGCAGCCATCAAGGGGTGTGAGCGGTCTGTCGGTCTGAGAGCCAATCTGGCCGCAACCATGTCAAAGCAACAACTTGCCGAAGCGCTGCGAGATGCGCGGGAATGGATGACCTGTCACTGATCCACCGCCATCATCCATTCGAGCATTTCCAGTAAAAGTGTGTCGCGGTTTTCCGTTCGGAAGGCGTGAAAATAAAGAGTGAGAGTGTTTCAATGTTTCCATGAAACGCTGAACCGCTCTACGGCAG
Organism: Rhizobiaceae bacterium; assembly: GCA_913776675.1. Classification (GTDB taxonomy): domain Bacteria; phylum Pseudomonadota; class Alphaproteobacteria; order Rhizobiales; family Rhizobiaceae; genus Allorhizobium. The sequence goes on along the minus strand of CAJYRE010000466.1, from coordinate 221 downwards.
GGACAACAAAGAAATCTGAGCCGCGACCAGCAGAGACAAGGCTGGCGCGGCTTTTCTGTTGGAATGTGTTGAAAATAACGATCGCTCAGCCAAGGCTGCGCAACACATCTGGCAAGGCCTGTTCGAAAAGATCGAGATCTTTGTCGAGGCCAGCACTGACACGAATACAGCGATTGAGGGGGGCAACGCCCGGCATGCGGATAAACACGCCATTTTCAATC
>CAJYRE010000465.1 GCA_913776675.1 Rhizobiaceae bacterium | reverse complement strand
GAACACCCAGAGAGCGCTCACCCAGCCGGCTGGCACGTCCGATTTTGGCCACCAGATTGATGGTTGAATCACGCCCGGCCTCTGCGGCATCGACCAGCGCGGCAAGCGCATCAGCAAATGATTTGCCCGCCCCGATGGCAGCATCGAAGGCCTCAACCGCCGGAACAAGCGTATCCAGCAGCGTCTTGTCGCCCACTTTCGCCGCTCCGATGGATTGAATGCCCTCCAGGCCTGCATGCAGCATATGGCTGAAGGCAGCGCTATCGATCGCGTCCACCGCTTCGATCTTCTCGGCAAACTCTGTGAACATCACACCGTAGAGCGGTCCCATCGAGCCACCAATTTCGGTCATCAGAATGGTGCCGAGAACCTCCAGCGATTGTGCAAGCGACAGGTTCTGCCCTTTCAGCCGTTCGGCCGCCATGCCAAAGCCTTTGGCCATGTTCACACCATGGTCGCCGTCACCAATCTTGCCATCGATTTCACTCAGATAAGCGCGATTTTCGACAATACGATCGGCCATGGACAGCACAATATCGCCCGCACCGGCATTGTTGAACGTTTGCATTGTCCTCTCTCCTTACAAAATCGCCGTGCAGCGAACGTCAACATCGAGAAGTGCTTTCAACTCCTCATCAAGCGCCAGAACAGTGAGGGTTGCACCGACCATTTCAAGGGAGGTGAAATAATTGCCAACATAGGTCCGGTAAATCTTCAGCCCGCGCGCCGTGATTTCGGTCTCAATGGTATCGTTGAGAATATAAAGCTCGTTCACTGGCGTTGCACCAAGGCCAGACACCAGCACAGCCACCTCTGTGCCTTGCGCAAGATTGTGATCATCCAGCACAATGCGGCACATATCTCTGGCAACATCCTTGGCCTGCTTCAGCGGCTCGACCCGCACCCCCGGCTCTCCGTGGTGGCCAATGCCCACTTCCATCGTGCCCGGTTCGATCTGGAAATTCGGATGGCCAACAGCCGGAAGCGTACAAGGGCCAAGGCCAACGCCAATCGAGCGGCAATTGTCGATGGCTTTCTGGGCCGTGACGCGAACCTCTTCCAGAGAGGCCCCGGCGGCCGCTTTTGCGCCACCGATTTTCCACATGAAGATTTCACCTGCCACGCCCCGGCGCTTCTCACGCTCTTCAGGTGGGGCGGAGCATACGTCATCATTGGCAACCACCGTGGCAATCTCAATGCCATCCTTGGCGGCCAGTTTCATGGCCATTTTCACATTCATATTGTCGCCTGCGTAATTGCCATAGAGAACAATCACACCCTTGCCGCCATTGGCTTCGCGGATCGCATCGTGAAAGCTCTTGGCAGTTGGCGATGAGAAAAGTTCACCGACGGCGACAGCATCCAGCATATTGCGGCCCGTATAACCGATGAAGGCAGGCTCGTGGCCTGATCCGCCACCCGTGACCACGCCGACCTTGCCAGCCTGGGGCGCGCCAACGGCCACAACAACACGCGGGTTTTCGGCCAGACGCACAATATCCGCATGGGCTTTTACAAAGCCCCGCACGGTGTCTTCCACCACCTCATCGGGATTGTTGACAAAGCGTTGCATGGTATCTCCTGTCAGATGTTTTCGGGCCCAAGGCTCAGAGAATTGTGTAACCGCCGTCGATGAGAAGATCGGCCCCATTGATCATGTCGGCACCGGATGAGGCCAGAAACACCGCAGCCGCGGCAATCTCTTGCGGGAATGCGAAACGGCCAGCCGGAATACGCTTGATGGCGGCCTCGCCTTTTTCGCCCGCCCAGGCCTTCTTGCCCAATTCGGTCAGCACAATGGTGGGGGAAATGGTGTTGACGCGGATGCCATGCTTGCCCCACTCGGCCGCAAAGGTCTTCGACATGCCGATAACGCCGAATTTGGAGGCGCAATAGGCAACATGCTCCTCAATGGCCACGGATCCGGCCTGCGATGCCAGATTGATGATCTTGCCGCCCTTGCCTGCTGCAATCATGGCCTTGCCAACCGCTTGCGTGACCAGAAAACTGCCCTTCAGATTGATGTTGATAGTCTTGTCCCAAGCATCGAGCGAGAGATCTTCTGCCGGGGCCAAAAACGCGACTCCTGCGCTGTTGACAGCAATATCAATGCTGCCGAAAGCCGACATTGCATCTGCAACCGCAGCCTTGACGGCATCAGGGTTTGCAACATCGCAGAGAAAAGGCTTGGCATTGGGGCCCAGCGCCTCTGCCTTGGCTGTTGCCACATCCAGATTGATGTCGAGAACAGCGACCTTCGCCCCCTTGGCAATAAACGCCTCGGAAATGGCAGCCCCGATGCCCGACGCGCCACCTGTGACAAGAGCCACTTTTCCAGCAAGAGGAAAATTCAAATCAATATTCATAGCTGTATCACTCATCGTTTTCGCACCTCAATTCCGGGAATAAACGGGGCGGCGGCGTGCGCGCGCCCCGCACGTTCGATCTGTTACTTGCGGGCTTCGAGAAGCTTATCAACGTTCTGGCTGGTCACAGGCGTCCATGGCACATTGTAGACCTTCTCTTTGCCATCCTTGAATGGCATGTCCGGATACTTGGCCCAGATGGGGGATTCCGGTTTGTAATTGCCCTTTTTGGCGTTGAAGATCGCCAGATCGAGCGCACCTTGCGCCTGCGCGGTTGCATCCTGAAGAATGGAGGTCATCGTGCCTTCCTTGACGGCACGCAGCGCATCGGTGATACCGTCGATACCGGCAATGGAGAAATCACTGACCTTCAGCTTGGCCGCCTTGATCGCTTCGATTGCCCCCAGTGCCATTTCATCATTCTGGCCGATAACGCCATTGATCTGACCCGGATAGGCGGTCAGCCAGTTTTCCATCAGCGTCTGGGCTTCGGCCCGCGACCAGTTGGCCGTTTGCTGGGCAAGAACCTTGACATTCGGGCATTCGGCAAGCGCCTTCTTGTTGCCCTCAAGGCGCGAAATTTGCGCCGATTGGCCAATCGGGCCTTCCAGAATCACAACATTGCCCTTGCAACCAATCTTGTCGAGAACGGTTTTGGCTTCCATGTAACCCGAAACGGTGTCGTCGGAGCCGACATAGGACGCCAGAAGATCAGAATTCACACGGGTGTTCGAACCAATCACCGGAATGCCGGCATCATGGGCGGCCTGCACAGCGGTGGCCCCGGCTTCAATATCGATGGGCACAAAGATGATCGCATCGAACTTCTGCGTGATCATCGTGTTGACCTGCTCCTGCTGCACCAAAGCATCATAACGACCGTCGAACACCGTCAGCTCAACCTCGCCGCTCTTGACGGCCGGGTGCTGGGCAAGGGCCGCCGACCAGATCTGCATGAATTCGGCATTGAGACCATAAGGGGCCGCGCCAATCTTGAGTTTCTTGTCTGCTGCCAAAGATGGCGACACCATCAGGGCGGTGGCC
>CAJYRE010000464.1 GCA_913776675.1 Rhizobiaceae bacterium | reverse complement strand
GATGTCAACCGCGCCAGCGTGACATGCGGCATGAATTGTCGCGGGTCCGGCGGCAGACCACTGCGCTGACAAATCCGCTCGATTTCGCCTTGCAGGGCGGTCATTTGCGCATTTGGCGTCACACCCGCCCAGATGGAATGGGGTTTTTTCGATCCGAAAGAGCCAATGCTGTTGAGACTGAGCTGAAATTCCGGTCGGTCGATCCGGTCCAGCCGATCCACAATCTCGTCGGCGGTGCGGCCATCCACATCTCCAATGAACCGCAGCGTGATATGGTAATTTTCCACATCAATCCATCGAGCTCCTGGAAGCCCACCGCGCAGCAATGAAAGGCTCATTGCAATGTTGCGCGGAATTTCGAGGGCAGTGAACAATCTAGGCATAGAGAGCTCCCCGAATCTTTTGCAGATGCTAACAAGGAATCATGCTTGCAAATCGTAAGCAAGATCTTAATTCAGCTTATCCGCCAAACCTTTTGCGAAGCTCTGCATGGTTGGCAGCATACGCTCCACCATAACAGCCACACCTTTGGCGTTGGGATGCATACCGTCGCCCAGCTTCAGGCTCGGATCCGTCACCACACCATCCAGCACAAAGGGATAGAGCGGCACTTTGTACTTGTCCGCCAACCGCTGATAAATTCCATTGAACCGCTTGGCATAATCGCCACCCATGTTGGGCGGTGCAATCATGCCCACCAGCAACACGGAGATTTTGCGGGCCTGCAATTTTTCAATGATCTGCGCCAGATTGCGTTCGGTCTGCTCCGGCGCAATGCCACGCAAGGCATCATTGGCACCCAGCTCGACAATCACCCCATCCGTGCCATCCGGCACCGACCAGTCGAGTCGCGCAAGCCCACCTTCGGTGGTGTCACCAGATACACCCGCATTGCCGATGCTGACATTCAAGCCTTTATCATGCAGGGCTTTTTCCAACTGGCTGGTCAGGGACTCATTCCCCTGAAGCTGATAGCCAGCCATCAGGCTATCACCGAGGCCCACGATCTGCACCTGCTTTTCCGCAACAGGCGCATCGGTCACGGCATCATCCATTGGCGCATCCTGCGGAGCGCCTTGAGGCGTATTCGGGGGTGCTGCCTGTTGTGCCTGCTGAGCCCACACCGGCGCAACCGCAGAGCCAGATACAAGAACCAAACCCAGCGTAATAACACCAAATTGACGGGCAACCGCTTTAAAACCCATGATGGCTTTCCTAAATTCGCATCAGGACATCAGTGCCCCTTGCATTTCATATAGGACGGAAAGCGCGTGAAAAAAACCATCATTGAGCTGAAAAAAGCCGATCTGACACTGGGTAACGCCGCTGCAACCGTTCACGTTCTCAAAAGCATTGATCTGGAAATCCAGCCAGGCGAGTCCATTGGAATCGTCGGCCCTTCCGGTTCTGGCAAATCCACCCTGCTGATGGTTCTGGCCGGCCTTGAGCGGCTGGATTCGGGCGAAATCATCATCAATGACACGGCTCTTCACAATTTGAGCGAGGATGCACTGGCCACCTTTCGCGGCCAGAACATCGGCATCGTGTTTCAATCTTTCCACCTGATTGCCAATATGACCGCGCTGGAAAACGTGGCTGTGCCGCTGGAACTGGCCAATATCAAAAACCCGTTCGACATCGCCGCCAAAGAGCTGCAAGACGTGGGCCTAGGTGAACGCATGAACCATTATCCCGGCCAGCTTTCCGGCGGGGAGCAGCAGCGCGTGGCCATTGCCCGGGCACTGGCTCCTTCCCCTGCCGTACTGATTGCTGATGAACCCACCGGCAATCTGGATGGCACCACCGGGCGGCAAATTGCTGATCTTTTGTTTGCCAAACAGGTTGAGCGGCAGATGACACTGGTGCTGGTGACCCATGATCCGGCCCTCGCCAGCCGTTGCTCCCGCCAGATCCGTGTGCGCTCCGGCCAGATCGAGCCGGATGATGCGGCAGCCGCAGCAAACGCCAGCAAGGCGCGTATGGCATGAGCAGTTTCCGGCAACGTCTCACTCTGGCCTTCCGGCTTGCCTTGCGTGAAATGCGTGGCGGCCTGAAAGGGTTTTATATTTTTCTGGCCTGTATTGCCCTTGGCACCGGGGCGATTGCGGCGGTCAACTCGGTTTCCACCGCCATTACCCGCTCTATCGCCACTCAGGGGCAATCTCTGCTGGCTGCCGATATGCGCTTTGAGCTGAACAACCGCGAAGTCAATCCGCAAGAGGCCACATTTCTACAAGGGTTGGGCACTGTTGCCACCTCTGCCGGGCTGCGCTCCATGGCCCGTGTGCCCGATGGTTCGGATCAGTCACTCGTCGAGGTCAAGGCTGTTGATTCCGCCTATCCGCTTTATGGCACATTCGTCGCCAACCCGAACAAGCCCCTGACTGATCTTCTTGCCAAATCGGGCGATGGGTTTGGCGCGATTGCAGCACCGTTGCTGCTTGATCGCCTGCGTCTGAAGGTCGGTGATGCCCTGCTGATCGGTTCAGTAAAACTGGTGATCACCGGCACGATTGTCACCGAGCCGGATGCGGCATCGGAAGGGTTGGGCTTCGCACCCAAGCTGATCACCAGTTTTACTGAACCGATCAGCAGG
>CAJYRE010000463.1 GCA_913776675.1 Rhizobiaceae bacterium | reverse complement strand
AGAAGAATTTCGAGACTGGTCATGTTTTTCGCCTGTTTTCCATTTATTTAGATCTCTTCCATGGGCATTTGGCAAGATAGCACACCATTGTTTCAGAAATGCCTTGTCATGGCCGCAAAAGCCTGTTCAAAACCATGGAGAAAAATGGCGCGGGAAGGGGCTTTCCGCTATAAAAAGCCGAGTGATTCTAACAGGCGTTACCCGTTTTGACTGAACAAAGCACACCCGGCGGCAAGATGCCGTCCGATATCGAACCCATCTCGATCATGACAGAGATGCAGCGCTCCTATCTTGATTACGCCATGAGCGTGATCGTGAGCCGTGCGTTGCCAGATGTACGAGATGGTTTGAAGCCCGTCCATCGCCGTATTCTCTTCGGCATGTCTGAGCTGGGAATCGACTGGAACAAAAAATACGTCAAATGCGCCCGCGTGACCGGCGATGTGATGGGTAAATACCATCCGCACGGCAACATGGCCATTTACGACGCATTGGCGCGTATGGCGCAGGATTGGTCATTGCGCCTGCCGTTGATTGACGGGCAGGGCAATTTCGGCTCCGTAGATGGTGATCCGCCAGCCGCAGAACGATATACCGAATGCCGTCTTCAGAAGGCCGCGCATTCGCTGCTGGATGACCTTGATAAAGAAACGGTTGACTTCCGCGACAACTATGACGGCACCCTGTCTGAACCTGTTGTGGTGCCTGCAAAGTTTCCGAATCTGCTGGTCAATGGTGCAGGTGGTATCGCCGTTGGCATGGCCACCAATATTCCGCCGCACAACCTCTCGGAAGTTATCGACGGCTGTGTTGCCTTGATGGAGAATCCGGCTATCGAATTGCCGGAAATGATGCAAATTATTCCAGGCCCGGATTTTCCGACGGGGGCGCTGATTCTGGGGCGCAGTGGTATTCGGCAGGCCTATGAAACGGGGCGTGGCTCCGTCATCATGCGCGGTGTCGCTCGGATTGAGCCAATGCGCGGCGACCGTGAGCAGATTATCATCACCGAGATTCCGTATCAGGTGAATAAATCCACCATGATCGAGAAAATGGCCGAATTGGTGCGCGACAAGCGCATTGAAGGCATTTCTGATCTTCGAGACGAATCAGACCGTCAAGGCTATCGTGTGGTCATCGAGCTGAAGCGGGATGCCAATGCCGATGTGATTCTCAATCAGCTCTATCGTTACACGCCGTTGCAAACCTCATTTGGCTGCAACATGGTGGCACTGAACGGCGGCAAGCCGGAACAGTTGACCCTGCTTGATATGCTGCGGGCGTTTGTAACCTTCCGCGAAGAGGTTGTTAGCCGGAGAACAAAGTTCCTGCTGCGCAAGGCGCGCGACCGTGCGCATGTGTTGGTGGGACTTGCGATTGCTGTTGCCAATATCGATGAGGTCATTCGCCTGATCCGCAATGCGCCTGATCCGCAAACGGCACGCGAACAATTGATGGAGCGCCGCTGGCCAGCCTCGGATGTTGAAAGTCTCATCAGGCTGATTGATGATCCGCGCCATCGCATCAATGAAGATTATACCTATAATCTGTCAGAAGAGCAGGCTCGCGCCATTCTCGAACTGCGTCTGGCGCGCTTGACGGCTCTGGGGCGTGATGAAATTGACGAGGAATTGAACAAGATCGGAGCCGAAATCTCTGATTATCTTGATATTTTGTCGTCTCGCAAACGCATTCAGGACATTGTTAAAGCTGAAATGATCGCAATCCGCGATGAATTTGGCACGCCACGCCGCAGCCAGATCATGGAAGGCGGCCCCGATATGGACGATGAAGACCTCATCGCCCGTGAAGATATGGTCGTGACCGTTTCTCATCTCGGCTACATCAAGCGTGTGCCTTTGACCACCTATCGTGCCCAGCGGCGCGGCGGCAAGGGCAGGTCCGGCATGGCAACCCGTGATGAAGATTTTGTTACCCGGCTATTTGTTGCCAACACACACACGCCGGTTCTGTTCTTCTCATCGCGCGGTATTGTCTACAAAGAAAAGGTTTGGCGCCTGCCGATTGGTACACCGCAATCGCGCGGTAAGGCCTTGATCAACATGTTGCCGCTCGAGCCTGGTGAGCGCATCACCACCATTATGCCGCTGCCTGAGGATGAGGCAAGCTGGGATAATCTGGACGTTATGTTCTCCACAACACGGGGCACCGTGCGGCGCAACAAGCTGTCGGATTTCGTTCAGGTGAATCGCAATGGCAAAATTGCCATGAAGCTTGATGAAGAGGGCGATGAAATCCTCTCTGTTGAAACCTGCACGGAACGTGACGACGTGTTGCTGACCACGGCGCTTGGTCAGGCCATCCGCTTCTCGGTTGATGAAGTGCGTGTCTTTGCTGGCCGCAATTCTGTGGGTGTGCGTGGTGTCAGCATGCAGCCGGGAGATCGGATTATCTCCATGACCATTGTTGGCCATGTGGATGCTGAGCCTTGGGAGCGCGCTGCCTATCTGAAGCGTTCTGCGGCAGAACGCCGTGCGTCCGGCTCTGAAGAAGAGGATATTGCACTGGTCGGCGAGGAAGTCGGTGAAGTGGGCGATCTCCCTGAAGAGCGGTATCAGGAGTTGAAGGCACGCGAGCAGTTCGTTCTGACGATTTCCGAGCGTGGTATCGGCAAGCGTTCTTCCTCTTACGACTTCCGCACCTCGGGCCGTGGCGGCAAGGGTATTCGTGCCACCGACACATCCAAGACAGCCGAAATTGGCCAATTGGTTGCCGCCTTCCCGGTACAAGACAAGGACCAGATCATGCTGGTATCGGATGGCGGTCAGCTTATCCGTGTTCCAGTGGATGGTATTCGCATCGCCAGCCGCGCAACCAAGGGCGTGACCATTTTCAATACCGCAAAGGATGAAAAAGTGGTTTCCGTAGAGCGTATCAGCGAACCGGAAGGCGACGAGGATGAATTGGAAAGCGTTGCAGAGGTTACATCAATCGTTGATGAACCATCTGCCGGTGAGAGCTGATCCTTTCCAGTTCAACCGAAAGATTTGAAATATAAGAAGCGGCCGATGAGGCCGCTTTTTTGTTAAACATCAAGATGTCGTTAGCGGTAAATTAACCCTTCGACAAAACGACGAATCGCTTTATGTATTGATCCGCTGAATCAATTTTGTCCTGCGTGATGAATGAGATGATGCTTGCAGAATATGCAACAGAAGCGCTGGTGGAAAATGCCAGCGTATGATTGACGTGAGAGAAAAAGATCACTCAATGATCTTTGTTGCATGATGTAGCTCTTGCGTACTGGCCCGTGCGGACCATGTTTCCATAGCATTTTGATTTTCTGACAGATTTGAAATGGTTGACACATGTGGGTGTGGCTCAACCTGTAAGTCGTCTGTCAGGAATATTGCGTGTGCTTTCCGCGAACGTCAGGGGCGTATCAATGGCCAGTTCTATTATTTCTTCATTTAGTCCGGCGCAGATACGCCAGCTTTCCACCTCCACGATGTCAACACTCAAAACGGCAGATATTGCCGCCATGAGTACGGCTCAAATGGCAGCCGTTTCATCGTCGCAACTTGCTGTTATTCCAACTGTTGATATTTCGACTCTTTCCTCTGATCAGATGGGGGCGATTTCCGCCAGCGCCATTCTGGGGTTAACGCTGGATCAGTTGAGAGCCATTTCCACAGCGCAGGAAACCTCCATCAGCACAAAGACTTTTGCGGCTCTCTCTACGGCAGCAATTGCAGCTTTGACAACGGATAAGGTTGCAGCGCTGAATTCAGCCTTGATCGCATCCCTAACATCAACGCAGATTTCGGCCTTTCCCACAGCCAACATTGCCAATCTGACCACGGGCCAGATTGCGTCCATCAGCACCAAATCGCTCACGGGCCTGACCCCAGCTCAGATTGGTGTGCTGTCCACTGCGCAGGTGGCCGCCTTCAGCACCGCGCAAGTGGCAGCTCTGACCTCAACCCAGCTT
>CAJYRE010000462.1 GCA_913776675.1 Rhizobiaceae bacterium | reverse complement strand
TGATCACCCGCTTCACCACACTTGGCTTGGCTTGCGTGGTATTTGCCTTTGAATGCTCCTTGGCAAAAGCCAAAATGCGCGGTGCAATTTCGCGGCGGAAACGCGAACCATTGAACACACCATAATGGCCCACGTCCGGCTGCATGTAATGCATCCGCTTGCTTTCCGGCAAATTCACACAGAGCGTCTGCGCTGCCTTGGTCTGACCGACGCCGGAAATATCATCATTTTCCCCTTCCACCGTCAGCAGCGCCACATTGCGAATGGCCGAGCAATCCACCGGCTTATCCCGATGCATCATTTCACCCTTGGGCAAAGCATGACGAATGAAGACGGTTTCAACGGTCTGGAGATAAAATTCGGCTGTCAGATCCATCACGGCCAGATATTCGTCGTAGAAATCACGATGCTTCTCGGCTGGGTCACCATCATTCTTGATGAGGTGAATGTAGAAATCTTTCTGGGCCGTCATGTGCCGATCGAGATTCATCGACATGAAACCGGAAAGCTGAAGGAAACCCGGATAGACCGGTCGCATGAAGCCCGGCTGTGGCCATGGCACTTCCATGATCACATTGTCTTTGAACCACTCAATGGGTTTGTTTTTTGCCAGTTCGTTGACCGCCGTCGGGTTGATCCGAGTATCAATCGGACCGCCCATCAGCGTCATGGAGGAAGGAGCCAACGGGTCCTGCTCGGCTTCCATGCGGGCTACAGCGGCCAGAACCGGCACAGAGGGCTGGCAGACCGCCACCACATTGGTGTTCGGTCCCAAGTGATGAATCATCTGGATGACGTAATCAATATAATCATCCAGATCAAACAAGCCCTCAGCCATGGGCACCATGCGGGCATCCATCCAATCCGTGATATACACATCAGCATGGGGCAAAAGGGCTTCCACCGTGCCGCGCAACAGCGTGGCATAATGGCCGGACATGGGGGCCGTGATCAGAATCTTGGGATCTTGCGGACGGGGCGATGACAGATTGCGCTTGAAATGGATGAGATTACAGAACGGCTTTGACCAGCTCGTTTCTTCTGTCACCGTCACCGGAGAACCATCAATCACGGTGGTGGCAAGGCCGAACTGCGGTTTGCCATACCGGCGGGTGCTGCGCTCGAACACTTCCAGGCTGGCAGAAACCGTGCGGCCGATAACCGTCTGAGACAGAGGATTGAAAGGGCTGTTAAACGCAAGCCGCATTGCATCCACGGTGGCGCGCAAGGGAGCCATGGCGGCATGGTTCATTTCATAAAGTTGATAGAACATCGACTTGACTGCCTTTTTTGTTTGTTTCTATCCATCCTGCCAAAGTTCTGGCTGGTCCACAACACGCTTGCGGAGCATTGAGACCCGGCAAAAACACCTGATGTCAAACCCGGTTTGCCTGATTTTGGTTCCACGGAGCGGCCTTATATCGATAGAATGGCATAAAAGCGTTTACATTTCCTATTGATACAAAAGACATACAACCAACCTCAAGCGCCTTGCTGCTATGGATTGTTCGCTCTATGTCTGGGTGGCAAAAGAATTTGCCTCTATGCAATCAATTTTCAATCAGGAGCAGCTATCACTATGACAAGCAGCAACAATCGTACAGCGAGCAAGAATATCAATCCGATTTTTCTGGATCGCTGGTCACCCCGTGCCTTCACTGGTGAACCCATCAGCCACGATGCGCTTCTTACCATTCTCGAAGCTGGCCATTGGGCACCCTCGGCTTTCAATTATCAGCCCTGGCGTTTTGTCTATGCGCTCAAGGGCGATGCGCATTTTGATGCGCTTCTTGGCAGCTTGATCGAGTTTAACCAGAGCTGGGCCAAAAATGCTTCAGCCTTGGTGTTTATTGTCTCTGATACCTTGAGCCGCCCCGCCGATGGTGGCGAAGCCAAGCCTTCCCGCAGCCACAGCTTCGATGCCGGGGCTGCTTGGGGCTATATCGCGCTGCAAGCCCTGCATCTGGGGTATCATGCCCACGGCATGACCGGCGTTGATTTTGATAAAGCCGCCAAGGTGATCAACCTGCCGGAAGGTTTCCACATTGAGGCCGCCGTGGCGATTGGCAAAATGGGCGACAAGTCCATCCTGCCCGAAGGCCTGCAGGCCAAAGAAGTGCCCAACAGCCGCAAGCCACTGGCTGATGTCGCCTTCGAAGGTAAGTTTGCATAACCGAATTGCGGAAATGTTTCACGTGAATCACGTTAACGCCAGCGTAACCATAGCATTTCCAGGAAAAGTGTATCGCGGTTTTCCGTCCGGAAATGCTCTATGTTTCACGTGAAATCATAAAGTTTGTCAGGGAAAAGTGGGCTCTGGTTTTCCCGATCAGACAAACGCAAACAAGACACGATAATGAAAAGGCCGCGCTCTCGTCGAGCGCGGCCTTCTTTTTTGAAGTTTAGAGCATTTCCAGGAAAAGTGCGTAGCGGTTTTCCGTCCGAAAATGCTTAAAAACAAAGAATTAGAGCGCTTCACTGTTTCCGTGAAACAGTGAAGCGCTCTAATGTAATTATCAAATGTCGAGGTTGGCAACGCTCAAGGCGTTTTCCTGAATGAAGTCACGGCGCGGTTCTACTTCATCGCCCATCAGGCGCGAGAACAGGCTATCGGCATCGGTCGCATCGGGGATACGGACCTGAAGCAGTGAGCGAACATTCGGGTCCAGCGTGGTTTCCCACAACTGTTCCGCATTCATCTCACCCAGACCTTTATAGCGCTGCATGGAAAGACCCTTACGACCGAAGGTGAATACCGCATCCAGCAGACTGCGCGGACCGGAAATGGCCTGCTGGCCATCCTTGCGGGTCAGGATCGGTGGCTCACCGTAAATCTCCTTGAGACGGGCCGAGAGCTGATCGATATGACGGGCATCAGCAGAGCCAATCAGCGCCACATCCAGGGTTGCAACTTCCTTCACACCGCGCACCATACGCTCAAAGCGCAAGCCGCCTTCGGTGGTCACATGGCCGCTCCAGCCCCGCTCGGTCTCTTCGGCAATCAGGTCCAGACGGCGGGCCACTTCGGCAGCGGTCTGTTCGGCCTGTTCCCGATTGGCGGTCAGTTCATGGTTCAGCGCACCCACAATAGCGGCCTGTTCCACAACGCTGCGGCTGTAGCGTGAATGCAATCCATCCAGCAGGCCACGCAAGCGCAAGGCATCCTGCACCACTTCGCGCAGATCCTGACCGGTGCGCACTTCGCCACTGCCCAGTTTCAGGGCTGCATCTTCCAGACCCATGCCGATCAGATATTCTTCGAAGGCCTTTTCATCCTTCAGATACTGCACCGATTTGCCGCGGGTCACCTTATAAAGTGGCGGCTGGGCAATATAGACATGTCCGCGCTCGATCAATTCCGGCATCTGACGGAAGAAGAAGGTGAGAAGCAGGGTTCTGATATGCGCACCGTCCACGTCAGCATCGGTCATGATGATGATCTTGTGGTAGCGCAGCTTGTCGGCGTTGAATTCATCCTTGCCAATCGAGGTGCCAAGCGCGGTGATCAGCGTACCGATTTCCTGACTGGACAGCATCTTGTCAAAGCGGGCGCGTTCCACATTGAGGATCTTACCGCGCAGCGGCAGAATGGCCTGTGTTTCGCGTGAGCGGCCCTGCTTGGCGGAACCGCCAGCGGAGTCACCCTCGACGAGGAAGACTTCGGATTTTGCCGGATCACGTTCAGAACAATCGGCCAGTTTGCCGGGCAAGGATGCAATATCAAGTGCGCCTTTGCGGCGGGTAAGTTCACGGGCCTTGCGGGCCGCTTCACGGGCAGCGGCAGCTTCCACAACCTTGCCCACCAGAATCTTGGCTTCCGTCGGATGTTCCTCAAACCAGGTGCTGAGGGCTTCGTTAACGAGGCTTTCCACGACAGGCCGTACTTCAGACGATACCAGCTTGTCCTTGGTCTGCGACGAGAATTTCGGATCAGGCACTTTCACCGACAAAACCGCCGTCAAACCTTCGCGGCAGTCTTCGCCTTGCAGTGTCACCTTTTCCTTTTTGGTGATGCCGGAGCTTTCGCCATAAGACGTGATTTGCCGGGTCAGAGCGGCGCGGAAACCAGCCATGTGGGTGCCGCCGTCACGCTGCGGAATGTTGTTGGTGAAGCAGAGCATGTTTTCGTGGTAGCTGTCATTCCACCACATCGCCACTTCAACGGTGATCCCGTCTTTTTCGCCCTTGATCGCCACAGGCCGGCTAACCAATGGCTTTTTGGCCCGGTCGAGATATTGCACGAAGGCTTCCAGACCACCGTCATACAGCATTTCCTCAACGCGGATGTCGGACTTGCGCTTATCGGTCAAAACGATGTGGACGCCGGAATTGAGGAAAGCCAGTTCGCGCAGGCGATGTTCCAGCGTTCCAAAATCAAACTCGGTTTTTGTGAAGGTTTCGGCGCTGGGCAGGAAGGTCAGCTCGGTACCAGAGCGACCTTCATACGTGCCCGTCACCGTCAGCGGGCCATCGGCAACGCCGTGGGTGAAGGTGATTTCATGCACTTTGCCACTGCGGCGAATTTTCAGGCTCAGCTTGACAGAAAGGGCATTGACCACCGATACGCCCACGCCGTGCAGACCACCGGATACCTTATAGGAATTCTGGTCGAATTTGCCGCCTGCATGGAGCTGGGTCATGATGACTTCGGCAGCCGAAATGCCTTCTCCCGAGTGAATATCGGTGGGAATACCACGGCCATTGTCTGTGACTGTTACGGAGCCATCGGCATTCAACGTAACGGTCACAATATCCGCGTGACCGGCCAAAGCTTCGTCGATGGCATTATCGACCACTTCGTAGACCATGTGATGCAGGCCAGAGCCATCATCCGTGTCGCCGATATACATGCCGGGCCGCTTGCGAACAGCGTCAAGACCCTTCAAAACCTTGATGGAATCGGCACCATAGGCATCGCTTGCAGCATTGGCGGCAGTTTCGGCTTCGGTCAGTTCAGTCATTCAGCGATCTTTCCAGTGTCAAAAGGCAAATTGCATGATAAGCGCGAATCACGCACTTTCGCAGATTTGACTATAGGGAATTTGCGGCGACTTCCAAACCGTAGCG
>CAJYRE010000461.1 GCA_913776675.1 Rhizobiaceae bacterium | reverse complement strand
TAACAATATGAGTGAGGCCGGAGGCAAGGCCCAGTTCGCCCACACCACACATCAACTCGGCGGCTGCAACACTGACCTGATTGGATGAGCGATCCAGAGAAATTTCGGGGTCAATACAAAAACGGCTGGATTCCCAGATGGCAGCGCTGCGAATTTCCTGTTGATTGTTCAAAAGAACAGGGAATGTGTCATCCAGCATATTGGGGCCAAGTGTTGGTAAAAGCCGAAGAGCGCCCCGCAAATGCCCTGTATTGTCATCATAAGACATAACATAAATCGGGTTTGCATCATCATAGTGATCCATTTCAAAATCACCTTGAACAACAACGTCCCATTTCAAAAGGTCGTGAAAGACCTTTTTGCGTAGACGAAACATGTCAGCAAGAGAGGCTTGTTGCGTTTGTTTGTGTTTTCCGTTCAAAATTTTGATCACGCTGAACTCCTTGTCTTGGGAGTACAGAGAATGCAAAAAATAATTTATAATTGTAACTGTCGGTAGAGTCAGTTTATTTCTGTGCAATTTTAGAGTAAGTCTGATCGATTGTGTTTCATTGCTATGAACACTTCATAATCGAAGACGATGGAGAAAATTTGAAACAGGGCGATGAGAAGCCTGCCGGAGCATTTAAGCCTCATACCATTGCTGTTTCGGCATACCAAAGGCAAGAAGCGCTAATCCTGCACGTTGGGCGGGATCAATCCCTGCCAAACGGCCTTGGCCACAGCTTGCGTGTTGGAAACCGCATCCAGTTTGTTGCGGGCATTGGCCATGAAATAGCGCACGGTTCGTTCTGAAATTCCCAGAATGATAGAGGTTTCCCAATAGCTCTTGCCTGCTGCTGTCCAGCGTAGCGCTTCCTGCTCGCGGGGTGTCAGTTTTCCGCTCGTTTCGTGTTTGGCGCTGTCGCTGCTTTTGACCAGGCTCGCATGGAATTTTCCGGCCAGAAGATGAATGTCCCGATCATAACAGCGCCTGAACCCGTGCCATTCCCGCGACGACAGCGTGTGGGCAATGATAAAAAGAGCCCCACGCCCGTCATGGGACAGCAGCGGATAGCTCACAGCCCTTTGTGGCAAAAAGAGATCGCGTAATTTGTTGCGCAAAATCATGCACTCTTCTCCCAACTGCGGCATATCTTCCAGATCGACAGGTTCAATTTCGCGCATCAATTGGTGCAGGACGTTGCCAAGAATGGGCTGGCCCAGATGAGCGATGGATTTTTCCACCGCCTTGCCAAAGGTGTGCTGATAACGGTGGACAAAAATCCCATGGGGTGTGAAGGCTGCATCAATATAAAAGCAACCGGACAGGCCATAGCTTTTTTGCAGACGTGTGAGAAAAGCAAGAGGTTGGATCTGGTGAGATGTCTCGAGCCAATCAAGTAAATCGAAATATATATTATTATCAATCATTAAAACCCCACCGATTTGCCGGGGTTATTTTTCTACCATTAAGACAAAATGTCTACGGCTCAACCTGATGTTCACCCTGTAATTTTCAAGTGGATCTATCCAGAGCGGCGCATAATTATGGATGCAAGCGGCTTTGACTTACGCCAGAAAATAGGCTTGTGGCCAAACTACGCATGCTATCACTCACAAGGAGCCTGTCTGGCGTATGTCACCAGGCAGGCTTTATTGATGATGGACAGGTCAGTGTTCCTGATTGGCCTCAACAACAGCAAGTGCTGCCATATTGACCACGCCGCGTGATGTCACCGAGGTGGACAACACATGCGCGGGTTGGGCGGCACCCAGAAGGATGGGGCCAACATGCAGGGCATCGGTCATCGAGCGCACGATACCCAGCGAGATATTGGCGGAATCGAGGTTTGGAAACACCAGAAGATTGGCTTCACCCGTCAATGTGCTGTTGGGCATGGCACGGCGGCGCAGTGTTTCGGAAAGAGCCGAGCCACCCTGCATTTCGCCATCCACCTCCAGATCGGGCATGGCCTCGCGCACGATTTCCAGAGCGGCGCGCATTTTGCGTGCGCTTTCCGAGTTGCGGGAACCAAAATTGGAGTGAGACAGCAAGGCTGCCTTGGGCGTGATGCCGAAACGCTTGATGGTCTCGGCCGCCAGAATGGTCATCTCGGCAATTTCTTCCGCAGGCGGATTTTCGGTCACAAAAGTGTCGGTCATGAAGATCGCACCCTTTTGCGAAATCAGCAGGCTGAGACCGGAGAAATCCCGCACACCGGGTTTTTTCCCCAGAATTTGTCGCACATCACGCACATGCTTGTCAAAACGGCCTTCAACGCCACAAATCAGGGCATCAGCTTCGCCGCGTCGCACCGACAAGGCCCCAATGACGGTGTTGTTGGTACGCACAATGGTTTTGGCTGCTTCCATGTTGATGCCGGCACGGCCCACGATGGAGAAATACTCTTCGACATAGTCACGATAGCGCGGATCATCTTCGGGATTGATGATGGCAAAATCGGTATGCGGGCGAATGCGCAAACCGAAGCGCTTGAGACGCGTTTCGACAATTTGTGGACGGCCAATCAGAATAGGTTCGCCAATGCCATCTTCCAGCAGCACCTGTGCTGCGCGCAGCACGCGCTCATCCTCACCTTCGGCAAAAATGACCCGCTTTTTCGGAGCCAGCTTTGCGTTGGCAAAAATCGGCTTCATGATAAAGCCGGAGCGGAAGACGAAGCGGCTCAAGGTGTCGTGATAGACATCGTAATCGGCAATCGGGCGACGCGCCACGCCGGTTTCTTCGGCGGCTTTGGCCACCGCAGGCGCGATCCGCAGAATCAGTCGAGGGTCAAAGGGGGATGGAATCAGATATTCCGCCCCAAAGGTGGGCGTATCACCAG
>CAJYRE010000460.1 GCA_913776675.1 Rhizobiaceae bacterium | reverse complement strand
GGCCGATCCATTCGTCTATGACGCCAAGAACATCGATCAGTTCTCGAAAATTTTCTGATCCTCCCGAAACTTAATAAGTCGAACCCGGCGACATATGTCGCCGGGAACCCATGAATTGTGTCTGGTGAAACCGATGATGAGTGTTCAAACCCATGCGCTTGATGCGACAGCCATGCCGATGACGCCGCCCATTTTGGAAATGCGCGGCATTTCGCAAATTTTTCCCGGTGTCAAAGCGCTGGATGGTGTCAATATCGCGCTTTATCCGGGGCAGGTCACGGCGCTGATTGGCGAAAATGGCGCTGGTAAATCAACCCTGGTGAAGATTCTCACGGGCATTTACAGCCCGAACGAGGGCGAAATCATCATGGATGGCCAGGTGGTGCAGTTTGCCAGTGCCCAGGCCGCGATCGATGCAGGCGTAACCGCCATTCATCAGGAAACTGTGCTGTTTGATGAATTGACCGTCGCTGAAAACATTTTTATCGGCCACGCACCGAAAACCCGGTTTGGCTTTATTGATTGGCGCAGCATCAATGCGCGCGCAGCTCAATTGATGGCGCGGCTGGAAAGCAATATCGACCCAACCATCAAGCTCAAAGACCTTTCCATTGCCCAGCGGCATCTGGTGGCGATTGCCCGCGCCTTGTCGGTGGATGCGCGCATTGTGATCATGGATGAGCCAACGGCAGCTCTGTCACGCAAGGAAATCGATGATCTGTTTCGCATTGTCGAAAGCCTGAAGCGTTCCGGTAAAGCCATTTTGTTTATCAGTCATAAGTTCGATGAAGTCTATGAAATCGCAGAGAATTATGCTGTTTTTCGTGACGGAAAAATGGTGGGGGCAGGCAAGCTGCAATCCACCCCGCAAAGCGACATTGTCCGCTTGATGGTGGGGCGCGATGTACATGATGCCTTTCCCAAAACCAAGGTCGAGATTGGCGCACCCGTGCTGCGCGTGGAGCGCTATTGCCACGAGACAGAGTTTCACAACATCTCGTTTGATCTGCGCAAAGGCGAAATTTTCGGCATCTATGGCCTGATTGGCGCTGGCCGCTCCGAGCTTTGCCAATCGCTGTTTGGTGTCACAAAACCGGCCTCTGGTACGCTGACGCTGGAGGGCAGGGCGCTTTCCATTCGCTCAACAGCCGATGCCATTTCTGCCGGAATTGTCTATGTTCCAGAAGAGCGCGGCCGCCATGGTCTGGCGCTGCAAATGCCGATCTATCAGAATATGTCGCTGCCATCGCTGGCGCGCACGTCTGCCCGCGGTTTCCTGCGGGCGATCAATGAGTTTCAACTGGCGCGGCAATATGCCGAGCGGCTGGATTTGCGCGCGGCTGCCTTGTCTGTGCCGGTTGGCACCTTGTCAGGCGGTAACCAGCAAAAGGTGGTCATTGGCAAATGGCTGGCCACACAGCCCAAGGTGATCATTCTGGATGAACCCACCAAGGGTATTGATATTGGCTCCAAGGCTGCGGTGCATGGTTTTATCTCTGAGCTGGCGGCGCAAGGTCTTTCCATCATCATGATTTCATCGGAACTGCCGGAAATTCTGGGCATGTCGGACCGGGTGATGGTGATGCGCGAAGGCTTGCAGGAGGGAATTTTTGACCGTGAAGGGCTGACACCGGAAATTCTGGTGCGTGCCGCCACTGGCAATGCGTGAGGTTTGGCTATGAACACTCTGATCAAACAAACTCTGTTCAAACATCGGGAAGTTGTTCTCGGCCTGATTATTGTCGTGCTGATTGCTGCGTTTTCCACCCGCGCTTCTGGTTTTGCCACGCCGGGCAATCTGACCAATATTATCAATGACACCGCCATTCTGATCATTTTGGCGCTGGCTCAAATGGTTGTTATTCTGACAAAATCCATCGATTTGTCGGTTGCTGCCAATCTTGCTTTGACCGGCATGGCGGTGGCAATGCTCAATGCTGCATTTCCGGGTACGCCTCTGGTGGTGCTGATTGTGCTGTCGGTGGTGATTGGGGCGGCTTTGGGCGCTGTGAACGGTTATCTTGTCTGGCTTTTGCAAATTCCGCCTATTGTGGTGACGCTGGGCACGCTGACGATTTATCGCGGCATGGCCTTTGTGCTGTCCGGTGGTGCGTGGGTCAATGCCTATCAGATGACGCCGGATTTCCTGAATTTTCCACGCGCTTCGGTGCTTGGACTGCCCATCCTGACGTGGTTGGCCATAGGCGTGGTGTTGGCCATGTGGTTTGTGCTGACTCGCACCGGCTTTGGCCGGGCGGCGTATGCATCTGGCGGCAATGCGGTGGCCTCGGTTTATGCCGGCATCAATATTGGTCGCACACGGTTTTTTGCCTTCATGCTTTCTGGTGGTTTGGCCGGGCTTTGCGGCTATCTCTGGGTGTCGCGCTATGCGGTGGCCTATGTGGATATTGCCAACGGCTTTGAGCTGGACAGTGTTGCAGCCTGCGTGATTGGCGGCATTTCCATTGCTGGCGGCATTGGCACTGTGGCGGGAACCGTGCTGGGCGCACTGTTTCTGGGCGTTATTAAAAATGCATTACCGGTGATTGGCATTTCGCCTTTTGCCCAGATGTCCATCTCCGGCATCGTTATTGTTCTGGCTGTGGTGTTCAACGCCCGTGCCGAGCATAAAAAAGGCAGGATCATTCTGCGCAATACCGCAGCCGACCATAAAAGCAAGGAGGTCGCAGCATGACCATTCCGAACTCTGATCAAAGCGTAAGCAAACGTGTCATCCCCGATCGGCTCGGCACACCCTTTCGTCGTCTGCTGTCACGGTGGGAAGTGTTGCTGTTTGGTGTGGCCGTGGTGATTTTTATCGCCAATTCGCTGGCATCTCCCTATTTTCTGAATATCTGGAACCTGTCAGACGCCACGTTTAATTTTACCGAAAAGGCCCTGATTGCTTTTGCCATGGCACTTTTGGTGATTGCTGGGGAAATTGATCTGTCCGTGGCGGCCATTATTGCCATTGCCTCAACGGCCATGGGGGCTGCAGCACAAGCGGGCGTAAACACGCCGGGGCTGGTGGCCATTGGTATCGGCGTTGGTCTTGTCTGCGGCATATTGAATGGCGTGCTGGTTGCAGGTTTGAAACTGCCATCGATTGTGGTGACGATTGGCACGATGAGCTTGTTTCGCGGCATATCCTATCTGGTGTTGGGCGATAAGGCCTATGGCAATTATCCCGAAAGCTTTGGCTATTTCGGTCAGGGTTATGTTGTGGGTGCCTTGTCTTTTGAATTGTTGTTGTTTTTCATCCTTGCAGCCCTTTTTGCCATTCTGCTGCATGCCACAAATTTCGGGCGGCAAGTGTTTGTTATTGGGAATAACCCCATGGCCGCGCGGTTTTCCGGCATTCCGGTGGATCGGGTAAAGTTCATTCTCTTTGTGCTGACGGGTTTGATGAGCGGTATTGCTGCCGTGTGCCTCACCTCGCGGCTTGGCTCCACCCGCCCATCCATTGCGCAAGGTTGGGAGCTGGAAGCCGTGACCATGGTGGTGCTGGGTGGCGTGTCCATTCTCGGTGGTTCCGGCACCATTGGCGGTGTGGTGATTGCGGCGTTTGTGATGGGTCTGGTCACCTTCGGTCTTGGGCTTTTGAATGTACCGGGCATTGTGATGTCGATTTTCATTGGCCTTTTGCTGATTGTCACCATTGCCCTGCCCATCATTGCGCGCCGTATGCGGGATATGAGGAGTTGAAAGCATGACAGTGGAAAAATATGCCTTCAAAATGCAGCTTAACCCCGGCATGGAGGCGGAGTATCGCAAGCGCCATGACGAGATATGGCCAGAGTTGATCGATTTGTTGCATGATGCGGGTGTGAGTGACTATTCCATTCACCTCGATCCGCAGACAAATATTCTGTTTGGCCTCTTAACCCGCCAGAGCAATCACACCATGGCCGCCTTGCCGGATCATCCGGTGATGAAGCGCTGGTGGGCGCATATGGCCGATATTATGGCCAGCAACCCGGACAATTCACCCATAGCCGTTGACCTCGTGCCCGTGTTTTACATGCCATGACCACAGAATATGCGCGTATTGCTGTTATTGATATTGGCAAAACCAATGCCAAGGTGGTGGTGATTGATGCCACCACTGGTCGGGAGTTGACAGGCCATCGCACACCCAATCGGGTGTTGACGGATGGCCCTTATCCGCATTTTGATGTGGAAGGGCTTTGGGCTTTCATTCTCCATGCGTTGAAAACCTGCGCCGTCACGCCGGGCTTTGATGCCATTTCCATCACCACCCATGGTGCCTGTGCGGCCTTGCTGGATGCGCAAGGCGTTCTGGCCCTGCCGATTCTGGATTATGAACATACCTATCCGGAAACGGTCTGCCACGATTATACTGCCCTGCGTCCTGAATTTGCCGAAACCAGCTCTCCTTTGCTCTCTGCCGGGTTGAATTTGGGCGCGCAGCTTCATTATCAGAAGACCTTGTTTGCAGAGGCATTTGCCAATGTGATCACTATTGTCACCTATCCGCAATATTGGGCATTTCGGCTCACGGGCATTGCTGCCAATGAAGTGACATCGCTTGGCTGCCATACGGATTTGTGGAATCCCATCTCGGGCACCTATTCCAGCCTGGTGGAAAAGCTCGACATCGCTGGCAAAATGGCACCGCTTCGCTCGGCTTTTGATGTTTTAGGGCCGTTGAAATCGGCCATTGCCGCGGACATTGGCTTGGAAGCTCCGGTGTCCGTATATTGTGGCATTCACGATAGCAATGCATCGCTTCTGCCGCATCTGATGCGGCGTAACGCGCCCTTTTCAGTGGTGTCCACCGGCACGTGGATTATCAGTTTTGCAGTCGGCAGTGCTGTGACCACGCTTGATCCTGCCCGTGATACACTGGCCAATGTTGATGCCTTTGGTAAACCTGTTCCCTCCGGGCGGTATATGGGCGGCCGTGAATTTGATGTTCTCACCAGAGGTTTGCAGGTTCCGGGTGATGATGAGATCGAGCATGCGGCTGGTGCTGTGCTTGCGCGTGATGTCATGGTTTTGCCCAATGTGGCGGCGGGTTCTGGTCCGTTTCCAGGGCGGACGATGCAATGGCTGAGCGAACCGGTGGATCAGTCTGAACGCTATGTGGCGGCTGTGATCTATACGGCCCTGATGACAGCCCGTTCGCTCTCACTGATTGGTAGTGAGGGGCCAATCGTGGTTGAGGGACCATTTGCCAATAACCATTTGTATCTACGGGCCCTGGCTTCTGCGTCTGGCCAGCCTGTCTGCGTGGGGCAGGGAGGAACTCCGACGGGCACAGCAGAAGGGGCGGCATTGCTCACTGGAATTGCTGCGCTGGCAAGCCATGAAACGGTGATTGCGCCGGGTTTGTTGGATATTGGAGCGTATCAGGACCGCTTTTTTCGGCGCGCTGAGGAAGCCGGCGCCAATGCACGATGACGTGAATGGATGAATGCTTGCAGGACTTGGATTGTGCTTAATCGGTTGGTACACAACGCAGACTGCGTTGCATCAACTGTCTGAACAGAGTTGATAATATGCGTCACGAAGACTTTGTTCAGGAGAATAGTCTATGAAATTTGTCAGTTTTTTCCGTCTTGGTCGGCCCGGTTTTGGTGCATTAAACGATGGCGGTATTGTCGATCTGACCGGCAGGCTTAGCTATGACTGCTTGACCCTGAAGCAGGCTATTCAGGATGATTTGCTGGAGATTGCTGCGGATTATGTCCAGGATCGCAAGCCTGAATTTGCATTGTCCGATGTGGTGCTGTGCCCGGTTATTCCCGATCCGGCCAAGATTTTGTGCATTGGTGTCAATTATGTTGCTCATCGGGAAGAAACCAAAAGGCCGGAAGTGGCTTATCCCACCGTGTTTACCCGCTTTGCAGACACGCAGGTGGGGCATGGGCAGCCTCTGGTGAAGCCGGCACGCTCCAATAGTCTCGATTTTGAGGCTGAGCTTGCTGTGGTGATTGGTCGTGGCGGGCGCAATATCCAAGAGCAAGATGCCTTTGATCATATTGCCGGCTATTCCTGCTACCATGACGGTTCGGTGCGGGATTGGCAGCGCC
>CAJYRE010000459.1 GCA_913776675.1 Rhizobiaceae bacterium | reverse complement strand
CCTTGATAACAATTAATTGCCGCCACGCTTGGTGCTGTCCTGCCGAAAACAGCAGCCTATTGCGGAATCAGAAACACCAGCTTGCAATCGGGCCGGTCACTGGGGCGAAAATTGAATTGCCGAAACCGCAAGACACCACGCCCCGGCAGCAAAAATTCCCGCTCTCCGCCTTCCCGCTCCAACACCATCTGTTCCTGCCAGCCTTGATCAAACAAAGCACTTTCCTGCCGCAGCGTTTCCACAAGCTGACGCGCCGCAGGATCGCGCAGGGCATGGCTATAATCGGCGCGAAATTCACCCAGCAAGCGCATGGCCCGGACCTGCCAATCAACAATTTGCGCCTGCGCGGATGGATCAAGAAAAACATATCGCAGCAGGTTTTTTTCTGGTTGATTCTCTCCAAGCCAGTCAGGAAACAAGGCAACAGCCGCAGAATTCCAGCAGCAGGCATTCCAGTATCGATCCAGCCCGTAGGCCGGATGCTGTACCGCTGTGACAGCAGCCAGCAAGGAAGCCGGTGCTTCATCCATGGGTGCGCCCGTCTCATCATCCGGATCACGCCGTGCCGCCAGCTCGAACAGATAGGCGCGCTCGGCCCGCGTCAGTTCCAGCGCTTTGGCAAGCCGTGCCAAAGCATAAGGAGAGGCCTGCACCTGCCTGCCCTGCTCAATCCATGCGCACCAGGTCGCGCTGATTCCGGCCCGCTCCGCCAGCTCTTCACGTCGCAAGCCGGGTGTGCGGCGTCGTCCACCCCGCTCCGTGACCAGCCTTTCACGATGGGCGCGAATAAATTCACCAAGGGATTTTCGCTGATCAATATCAAGCATGGAAGCACTTATAACAGGATAAACATTCATCTTGTAACAGCATATTTCTATGCCATGCTGCAAGCGTAAACGTAACAGGAAGAGCGCCATGCCGACACCAACCAGCAGCACAATCCAACCCACTCCCAATCACGACCGACAGGTGCAGGCCAATTTTGGCCCGCGGGCCAACGCCTATGTTGAAAGTCGTGTTCACGCGCAGGGCGAAGATCTCAACCGACTTGCCGGTCTGGCACAACACGTGTCTCCCCGGCGCGCCATTGATCTGGGTGCAGGTGGCGGGCATGTGTCTTACACCATGGCTCCCTATGCAGGGGCTGTGACAGCGGTTGATCTGTCCGCCAACATGTTGGCCGCCATTGATGAAACATCCGTCGCAAAAGGATTGGCCAATATCACCACACAGCAAGCTTCAGTGGAACATCTGCCCTTTGCCGATGACAGTTTTGACTTTCTGGCCTGTCGCTATAGCGCCCACCACTGGCATGATGTGAATGCAGGCCTGCGGGAAGCCCGCCGGGTGTTGCCCAAGGGTGCGAAAGCGGTTTTCATCGATGTGACGGCAGCAGCCTCCCCCTTGTTGAACACCCATTTGCAAGCCATTGAATTGCTGCGCGATACCTCGCATGTGCGCAATTACACCGTGGCGGAATGGAGCGATATGCTGGGCCGAGCAGGTTTTGCCATCGAGGCACTGCATCCACACCGCCTGCGGATGGAATTCAAAAGCTGGGTCGCCCGCATTGGCACGCCGGAACCGCTTTGCACGGCAATCCTGATGCTTCAGGAGAAAGCCAGCCCGGAAGTTAAAGCGCATTTTGCTATTGAGCCGGATGGCTCTTTCATGCTCGACATGGTGATGTTCGAAACGGTGGCAATAGACTGACAGACCAGGCAAACAACTGCATCATTCCTTCAATCGCAGCCGATTTAAGAAGAAAATTATGCAGAAGATTGAAAGTGTTACAGCGCCTGTCAAACTCCTGACAGGCGCTTATCCTGTGCATTACGTTTTGGTCGTAACAACAGGCGCAGGTGCCGCCTCAGCCTCTGCAGCGTCCTCGGCCGGTGGATCAATCATGATCACGCCTTCGGCTCTGAAACGTTCGAAAATTCCCAAACGAAGCTCATTGCGCACCGACAGGCCATTCAGCACATCGGCCACAAACACCCGCACCTCAAACTCCAGATTATCCGAGGTAAAATCCTTGAACACCACGGTTGGCTCAGGGGTTCGCAGCACACTGGGCAGCGACACCGCCACCTCTTTCAACATGCTGATCAGATGGCGCGGATCATTGATGGCCTTGGCGCTGATCGAAACATCCACTCGTCCCAACTTGTTGCGGTGGGTCCAATTGCCCACAGACGCATTGATCAACTGCGAATTGGGAACAATGATGGACTGTCGCTGAAAGGTCTCGATTTCCGTGGCACGCACCGAAATCCGCCGCACAAAGCCCTCACTTGTGCCCGTGGCAACCCAGTCTCCCACCTTGAAGGGGCGCTCAAACAGCAAGATCAAGCCGGAGACAAAGTTTGAAATAATATTTTGCAGACCGAAACCGATACCAACAGACAAGGCACCAGCCACCAAGGCCAGGCTGGACAGGTTGATACCAGCAGCCGAAAGCCCCATGACACCGGCAATGATCGCTCCAAAATAGCCAACCGATGTTTTGACCGAGTTACGCACACCCGGATCCATCTGGGCGCGGGCCATGACATTGCCATCCAGCCACTTTTCCAGCCAACGGGTGACAACAAGACCGCTGGCAAACAAAAGTACACCGCCGAAAATGCCGACAACAGAAATGCTGATGCCACCAATCTTGATCTCGGTGAAAAGATTATA
>CAJYRE010000458.1 GCA_913776675.1 Rhizobiaceae bacterium | reverse complement strand
ACGTGCTGAAGGTGGATGCGCAGGCCGCCAATATCATGGTGGCGATTGCGCTGGGCATTGGCACCCTGTTTTTCGTGGTGTTCGGCTGGCTCTCCGATAAAATCGGTCGCAAACCGATCATCATGGCGGGTCTGTTGCTGGCTATGGTCACCTATTTCCCGCTGTTCAAGGCGATGACATGGGCGGGCAATCCGGCCCTGGCAGAAGCGCAAGCGACGATTAAAGCCACGGTAACGGCTGATCCGACCGATTGTAACTTCCAGTTCAACCCGACGGGTACCGCCAAATTCACCACCTCCTGCGACATTGCCACGGCATTCCTGACCAAGAATTCTGTACCTTACGAAGTGGTTGCAGGCCCGGCAGGCTCTACCGCCACCATCAAACTGGGCGACAGCCAGATTGAAAGCTATGATGCCGTCAAGGCCGGTGCCAATGCCAAGGCGCTAGACGCAGCCTTGCAAAAGAAGGTCAATCTTGCCCTGCATGACAATGGCTATCCGCTGGTGCGCGGTGCCATTCAGGTGCCCGATAGCAAGCTGGATGCCTTTGTGGCTGCCAATCCCGAACTCAAGCTGACGGCGGACGCCGTGCGCGGCGGTGCAAAAACCATGGTGCCCACCAGCAAACTGGTCAGCGACAAGCTTTTGACCGCTGATGAAGCTGCCAAGGCAGGTGCTGCGGAGATGGCCGTCTACAAAATTGCCAATGGCGGTGGTTTCACCATGGTGGCAGATCCGGCGCGGGTCAATTGGACCTCGTTGATCGCGATTCTGACCGTTCTGGTGATCTATGTCACCATGGTTTATGGCCCGATTGCGGCCATGCTGGTGGAAATGTTCCCCACCCGCATTCGCTACAGCGCCATGTCCCTACCCTATCACATCGGCAATGGCTGGTTTGGTGGCCTGCTGCCTGCAACCGCTTTTGCCATGAGCGCTGCCAAGGGTGATATTTACTATGGGCTTTGGTATCCCATCGTCATTGCTGGTATCACCTTTGTGATCGGCATGATCTTCCTGAAGGAAACCAAGGACAATGATATTGATCGCTGATGCGTGATCAACCATGACAACGCCGTGCGTTTTATCAACGCACGGCGTTGTCATGATGAATTTATATCAGTTTCTGCCGCAAGATTGGTGTTCCTGTCGCATCAAGCCGGAAGCCCAGCCCGTAGCAGGCCAGGAACCGGGCCAGCAACCATGTAAAGCCTGCACCGAAACACAGGCCAGCAATGACATCGCTGGGGTAATGGGCTCCAACCACCACACGGGTCATGCCAAACCACAGCGCAACAACCAGAACCCCCACCCGATAGCGCGGCAAAAGCAGGGCAGCAATCATGAAAACCGCTCCCATGGTGGTTGAATGTCCCGAAGGAAAGCTTTCAAACTGTGAAATGGACGCAAAAGGCGTGAAGTGAAAGGCACCATCCAGACCAAATTGTCCTGGTCTGGCCCGACCAAACGCTCTTTTCAGAAGATTGACCGCAAGCCCCGACAGAGCGATCGACAAAAAGGCATGGGCACCGATGATGGTGACAAACACCCCGCGGCAGCGTTGCCGCACGGTTGTGGCAAGCCGGGCTAAAGCGCTGCCTTTCAGGATCAGAATAAAGCTGATGACCAGACACCAGTCAGCTTCACCAAAGCGGGTCATGGTGGTTGCAACAATCAGCAAAAGGCGATCAGGCACCAGCCCCGCTTTGCCAATGGCAGTATCAAACACAATGGCCGCAAGAGTGAAAAGGCTGATGCTAAACAGAATATAGAGAAAGATTTGCCTGCGCTCCGGCAAAGGGGCACGCTTTGGCTGGCGAAATCTGGCAAGAATAATGCTCATCCATTCCCCCCGTACACAAGGCATGATCACGAACACAGGTGATGATCATGCATAGCACACTATCAAACACATACAGCCGACGCGCCGGACACAAAGCCGGTTCCCGCTTTTGCTGGAAATGCTTTCGAACCTGTCAGGGAAAACCGGGGTCCACTTTTCCCTGACAAACTGTAAAGCGCCGTGCAGCCACATATGGGGCACGGCGCTTTCGGACACAAGATCAGAAAAGATCATCTTGCCTGGTGCGCCATCACGCCTGCTTGAACCAGAACCGATGCAAGCAAAGCCTGGCGGGCCATGCTATGCTTCTCAGGCCTTTTGAGTCAGCGCCTTGAATTCCGTCAGAATGGCATCGCCCATTTCAACGGTACCAACGCGGGTTGCGCCGTCAGACATGATGTCACCCGTGCGAATGCCCTTGTCCAGCACATTGGCAATGGCCTTTTCCAGCGCATCGGCCTGCTCAACCAGACCAAAAGAATAGCGCAGGCACATGGCAAAGGAGGCAATCATGGCAATTGGATTGGCAATGCCCTGCCCTGCGATGTCAGGAGCCGATCCATGCACAGGCTCATACAGAGCCTTACGCTTGCCGGTCTTGGCATCTGGAGCGCCCAGCGAGGCAGATGGCAACATGCCCAGCGAGCCGGTCAGCATGGCGGCCACATCTGAGAGCATATCGCCAAACAGATTGTCGGTCACAATCACGTCAAACTGCTTAGGCGCACGCACGAGCTGCATGCCACCGGCATCGGCCAGCATATGCTCCAGCTTCACATCGGCAAATTTTGCCTTATGGGTTTCCGTCACAACCTGGTTCCACAGAACGCCAGACTTCATGACGTTGCGCTTTTCCATGGAGCAGACCGCATTTTTACGGGTGCGGGCCAGCTCGAAAGCAACAGACGAAATACGCTCGATTTCATAGGTGTCATAGACCTGTGTATCGATAGCGCGCTTCTGGCCATTGCCAATATCGGTAATGGTCTTGGGCTCACCAAAGTAAACGCCACCGGTCAGCTCGCGCACGATCAGAATGTCGAGGCCTTCTACCAGTTCCGGCTTCAGGGACGAAGCAGCAGCCAAGGCAGGATAGCAAATGGCAGGGCGCAGGTTGGCAAACAGCTCCAGATCCTTGCGCAGACGCAAAAGACCCGCTTCCGGGCGCACGTCATAGGGAACGCCATCCCACTGCGGGCCACCAACGGCACCAAACAGCACGGCATCGGCAGCCAGTGCCTTAGTCATATCCTCTTCCGAGATCGCCGCACCATGCGCTTCGTAAGCGCAGCCGCCGACAAGGCCCTCATCCGTTTCAAAACCGCCATCAAGCTCGGCGTTCATGTAAGAAATGATCTTGCGCACTTCGTTCATGGCTTCCGGCCCAATGCCGTCGCCGGGAAGAAGGAAAAGCTTGCGGACTGTCATGAGAGTATTCCTCGTTGGAAACAGGATGAGACAACACGGTTGACGGCGTTTTATCGGGCCACAGACAGCATTTCAAGGACAGCTCGGAGCGATTGGGTACGCATAAATGCTGTTGATGCCATGAAAAAAGGCAGGTCTTGCGACCTGCCTTGGATTTGTATTGCTTTGGCCGTCAAGAACCATCAAGCCCAAGGACGGGATTGTGCGTTGGATGCTTCAAAGCTGGCAATCGAATTGGCCTTTTCCAGCGTCAGACCAATGTCATCCAGACCATTGAGCATGCAATGACGACGGAATGCATCAATTTCAAAACCGATGGTACCACCATCGGGACCAGTGATTTCCTGCGTTTCCAGATCAACGGTCAGAACGGCGTTAGATCCGCGCTGGGCATCATCCATGAGTTTTTCCAGCTCTTCCGGGCTGACGATAATCGGCAGAATGCCGTTCTTGAAACAGTTGTTGTAGAAAATATCAGCAAAGCTGGTGGAGATCACGCAGCGAATTCCGAAATCCAGCAAAGCCCATGGCGCATGCTCACGCGAGGAGCCGCAGCCGAAGTTATCACCAGCAACCAGAATCTTGGCGTTCTGATAGGCAGGCTTGTTCAGCACAAAATCGGGGTTAACCGAACCATCAT
>CAJYRE010000457.1 GCA_913776675.1 Rhizobiaceae bacterium | reverse complement strand
GCAGCAGGGATTTGCGATGCTCTAAGCCCAAAGCCGCCATCACATCGGCATCATAGCGCCGGGTGCGGAAATTGCCAAAGGTGAAACTGGCCTCGGACGGATCGGTGGCCCGGATGCCGGTGAGGTTGAGATAAAGCCAATCCTTGCAATGCAGGGCGACCTCGGCCTGATTGAGCAGGTCAGGGCAGGTCTTGTCCATATGCGCCATCTGGCTGCCTTGCTGGCAGGTGTTCAGCCCGGTGCCGGTGGCTTCAAAACGGATGCGATCCGAGGGTTGCTGGCTGAGACGGCTGACCGTGGGGGCGGCCCGCGCATCCAGCCACAGCCAGGCATCGCTAACGGGTTGATTGTTGCGGCCCACCAGCCATGTGCCATCGCCCTGACCGGTGACAGACACGGCGGCCACGCGCCGGGCCAGATTGTCCACACGGGTGCCAAGGTCCAGCAGGGCTTTTTGGCAATCCTCCCAGGTTTTGGCCATCGACTGGGTGGCCGAGCCATCCGCGCCCATGGTGTAGGCATTGCGAATGGAGGAGACCGCCACTTGCTCCCCATGCAGGGTGAAGGCCACCGCCTTCATCACCGAGGTTCCGGCATCAATGCCGATGATGATGTCCGCCTGTTCACGCACGCTTGCGCCTCCTCCTCAGGTCCGCCACGGTTTGCCCTAACACGATGTGCCCTGACACGATGCGCTTGCACCGCTGACCGGCCTGTCATCCTCCCGCTCTCTCCCCTTTTGCAGCGCGCCTCTCCCAAGGCCTGATCCGCAAAGGTGATGTGAGAACTTACCATGTGGCGATGATTAAATAACACAGAAATCCCATATGTCTCGCAAAATTTTACAGTTATCGCAAAAATCTACAGGTGAGGCCGAGCGGAGGGCGCGTATATGAAAAAAACCCTATAACAGCCACGCCGCAGGGTTGATGTTGCTGTGCATGCAAAAGACCAGGTTGCCTCTGGGGTGAAAAGCGTGGATTGACGGGCGTCAAAATGTAAATTTAACTGTTTAATATCAATTATTTATGAGATTTTACCCTTTTGTTTTTCCACACCCAAAAAATCGTCAGGGCATTGATGACAGATGATTTTCTCATCGGACCACCGGCTGGAGTTTTGCCGCCATGCCCGATTTTTTCCCCTCTCACATTTTTGTAAATCCCGAAAATTCCTAAAATGGGCAATTGACAGCTTCTGTGATTTATAACATTTTCTAGGTGAAGATAACACAGCGCTACCTTAAGGGTGTGCTGTGGAGGGTTCACCACCTGAAGGAGACAGAGGGTGAACTGGCAACGGGAGGAGAATGGTTTGATCACGAGATCACACAGCAACAGACACCGTCTGGCGGATCTATTCCGAGCGGCGCGACGCTGAACGAGCGCCATTGCCGTTGACATCGGAGCAATGCTCCCGACGGCTTTTTCTATCCCGACATGGCTTTTTGCGCACCCTGCTTCGCTTGCAAGCGAAACGGATAAGGCCGCCTGCGTGATCCTGATGCGGGCGTGACACTGTAAACGCGTGACACTGTAAACGATTGAATCCCTTGCATGATTATCCCCGTGAGCCGCCTTTTCTGTTCCGGGCATGTGCAATAAACTCTGCGGAGGTCTTCGACCATGAGCATGGCAAACACAGGTGCAACATCCAGACCCAACCCGGCCAAGGGGAGCAAAAAGCTGCCCTATGGTGTGATCCTGGGGCTTACGGGTGTGGTGCTGGTTGCGGCCATGGCGCTGGATACCAAGGTTGTGCAGATTGGCTCGCAGCAGGATATGCGGCAAAAGAGCTTCTCGCCCGAAGCCTATGGTGCCGAGCAGTTTCCCAAGATCAAGGACAATATCCTTCAGCGCGCCGTGGATGCGGCCACGCTGTCGCAGGCCATTGCCAGCGACAAGAAGGCGGCGGGCGAAAAATACGGTGTTGCGGGCAGCGTCGGCCCGATTTTACCGGTGAAATTGACGGGCACTGTGGTGGATCGCAAGGCCAATTATAACACGCTGAAGGTGGCGGGCCTGCCCGATGATGTGGTGGTGCGGGTGCAAACCGGGCCTGCGCTGAATGGCACCGATTTGCGCGATGCCACCGGCACGATCTCCTTTGGCCAGTTTACCAACCAGATTGAATATCAAAACGCCGGATCGGCCATCAACAACGAGGTGAAAAAGCAGGTTCTGGCCAAGCTGGACCCCGATCAGCTCACGGGCAAAACCCTCTCGGTGGTCGGCGTGTTTCAATTGATCAACCCGAAAAACTGGCTGGTCACGCCTGTTCAGGTCGAGGTGAAATGATCATGGTCGCCGCTGCTGTTTCCGATCCCGCCGGCCATGTTGTGCTGGCTGCCCGCAATGTGGCCAAGTCCTATGGCAATATCCATGCGCTGAAGGGCGTGAATTTCAATGTTTATCACGGGCAGGTCACCACCCTGTTTGGCGAAAATGGCGCGGGCAAATCCACGCTGATGAAAATTCTCTCGGGCGTGGTGCGGCCAACCTCGGGCGAGATTGTGCTGGATGGCCAGTCGGTCACGCTCACCTCCTCGTCGCATGCGCGGGATCTGGGCATTTCGATTATCCATCAGGAATTGAGCCTCGCCCCCAATATGAATGTGCGCGACAACATCTTCATGGGCCGCGAAATCATCGGGCCTGCGGGGGTGAATTATGCCGAGGAAGAGCGGCAGGCCCGCGCCCTGATGCTGGAGCTGGAAGAAGACATTGATCCGCTGACCCCGGTGGAGCAATTGCGGCTGGGCCAGCAGCAGATTGTCGAAATTGCCCGGGCGCTGTCGGTCAATTCGCGCATTCTGATCATGGATGAGCCGACATCGGCCTTGAGCGCCTCCGAGGTGGAGGTGCTGTTCAAGCTGATTGGTGATTTGAAAAGCCGTGGTGTTTCCATTGTTTACATCTCGCACCATCTGGAAGAAGCCTTGCAGATTACCGATCATGCCGTGGTGCTGCGCGATGGCACCATGACGGCCCATGCGCCGCGCCACAACATCGATCTGGAATGGATTGTGCGG
>CAJYRE010000456.1 GCA_913776675.1 Rhizobiaceae bacterium | reverse complement strand
AGCTTGAGGCTCTTCTGGGCTGATCAAGAGAGGAGGCGGGGGTATGTCCTTGCAAGCACCGCCTTTCTGGTGGCAAAAGCGCGGCTGGCAGGCCCTCATGCTCTGGCCGCTTTCCGCGCTCTATGGTCGGGTCGCGGCCCACCGTATGCTCACCGCCAGACGCTATCAGAGTTCAGCGGCGGTGATTTGTATTGGCAATTTCACCCTTGGCGGTGCGGGCAAAACACCGACGGCGCTGGCGCTGGCAAAGGCGGCCTCATCCATGGGGCTGAAGCCCGGTTTTCTCAGCAGGGGATATGGTGGTGCGCAGCGCGGCCCGCTGGTGGTCGATCTGGCACGGCATCGTGCTGCGGATGTGGGCGATGAGCCTTTGCTATTGGCAACGCAAGCTCTGACCGTGGTTTCACGCGACCGGAAGAACGGCGCGCAAAAGCTGGAGCGGCAGGGTGTCGATCTGATCATCATGGACGATGGTTTTCAAAGTGCCAAGCTGCACATCGATCTGGCGCTTCTGGTGGTGGACAGCCGCCGGGGTATTGGCAATGGTCTTGTGTTTCCAGCCGGTCCTTTGCGGGCTCCGCTGGCTGTGCAGGTGGCGCAAACCGACGTGCTTTTGAAAGTGGGGGGCGACGACAAGGCCACGCCGCTGGTGCGGCAGATGGCGCGTGCCGGGCGGCCTGTTCTCACCGCCGCTGTTGAGCCGGTGGATGTTGATCCGGCTTTGCGCGGGCGGGTGCTGGCCTATGCCGGCATTGCTGATCCTGAAAAATTCTATGCCAGCCTGCGGGGGGTGGGGGCGGAGGTGGTGATCACGCAGAGCTTTGGCGATCATCAGCCTCTTCAGGAAAAAGCCATTGCCGATCTGCTGGAAAAGGCCCGCTCAAACACTTTGCAACTGGTCACCACGGCCAAGGATATGGCGCGTCTGCAGGGGACAATGCAGCCCGGCAGTCAGCAATTGATAAGCCAGTCTCTGGTGCTGAACATTGACATGGTGTTTGATGATCCGGCAGCACCCGGCCTTTTGATAGAGCAGGCCATGCAGGCCCGCCGGATGCGCAGGCAGAGATAATCAGCGTTTTTTGCCAGATCAACGCTTTTGCCAGATCAACGCTTTTGATTGGGCAGATTGCCCGCCCGCTTTTCGGCCTCCAGCGATGCGGCCGCATCCACATAGGCTTCCTGGCGGTCCACACTCCAGTATTTCAACTCATCAATGGTGATGGGTTTGCCGGTCATGGCGCACACCACATAAGAGCCGGGCATCATAATCTGGAAATCCGCATCAAGATATTTCATAGTGGCCTGACGGTTTCCACCGCTCTCAAACCGGTTCATCGGGCAAAGCTCCTCACAATTTTCTATGCTTGAGATACTCTTTCGCAGTCTCGATTGCCAGAGGTGTTGTTGTTTTTCTCGGCGTGAATGGTCTATGCCGCAGGGAAAATTGCCTTATTTTAACTGCGCCCGAACAGCCGCTCAATATCGGAGAGCTTCAACTCAACATAGGTCGGACGTCCGTGGTTGCACTGACCCGAACCGGGGGTATCTTCCATCTTGCGCAGCAGGGCATTCATTTCTTCTGGTCGCAGCACCCGGCCAGAGCGCACCGAGCCATGGCAGGCCATGGTGGCCGCCACATGTTCCAGCTTGGCAAACAAGCCATCCGCCGTGTCCCATTCGGCAATTTCATCGGCCAGTTGGTGTAAAAGCCCGCTCACATTGACCTCGCCCAGCATGGAAGGCGTTTCACGCACGGCAATGGCTCCCGGCCCAAAGCGCTCAATGGCAAGGCCAAGGCGATCCAGATTGTCGGCATGGGCCATCAGCCGGTCGCAGTCTTCTTCGGGCAGATCGACAATCTCCGGGATCAGCAGTCCCTGACTGGGAAGGCGACGGCCCGTCAACGCCTTGCGCATATCTTCAAACACCAGACGCTCGTGGGCGGCGTGCTGATCGACAATCACCAGACCATCCTCGGTCTGGGCCACAATATAATTGGCGTGAAGCTGCGCACGGGCCGCCCCCAGCCGGAACCGGCCTGTGTCTGTGGCTTCCGGCACAGGTTGCGAAATGGCATTTTCCATGCGGGCTGCCGGGGCCGCCATGCTGTCAAACCGCCCTTGACTGCTTTCGGACATGCCCGGTGCAGGCGGCTGCCATGCGGGTATGGGGCGTGAGGGCGATGTTTCCATGCGCCAATGGGCTGCCGGTGCGGGACGTGGTGTGAAGCCACCATTGCCACCGCCAGGGCGAAAAGCCCGCAGCATGGCATCCGCTCCCGCGGTTGATGAGCGATCGCCCTCCCGCGCCAGCGCCTCACGGATACCGCCGACAATCAGGCCACGCACCAGGCCGGGATCACGAAAGCGCACATCGGATTTGGCCGGATGAACATTGACATCCACCAGCGCCGGATCGAGCGTCAGCGAGAGAACTGCCACCGGATAGCGGCCAAAGGGCACGGTTTCTGCATAGGCCCCGCGAATGGCGGACAGCACCAGCTTGTCCTGCACCGGGCGGCCATTGACAAAGGCGTATTGATGGGCGGAATTGCCACGATTGAAGGTGGGCACGCCCGCAAAGCCGCCCATATGCACATCTTCACGCACCGCATCCAGCGCAATGGCATTGTCGCGGAACTCCGGGCCAAGCACCTGTGCGATGCGTGCCAAATGGTCATCGCCGGTGGCACCCAGCTCCAGCGTGGACCGATCCAGCCCGGACAGCACGAAGCGAATGGTGGGAAAGGCAATGGCCATGCGCTTGACCATTTCAGTAATGGCCGCCGCTTCGGCCCGTTCGGTTTTCAGAAATTTCAGTCGGGCCGGGGTGGCAAAAAACAGATCACGCACCTCCACCACGGTGCCAACATTGCCCGGTGCCGGGCGCACATCCGACACCTTGCCGCCCTCAACCGAAATCTGAAAGGCGCTGGCACTGCCCGCCTGCCGGCTGGTGATGGTCAACCGCGCCACAGAGCCGATGGAGGGCAGGGCCTCACCGCGAAAGCCAAGGCTTTTGATGTCGTCCAGCGAGGTTTTGAGTTTCGAGGTGCAGTGACGGCGCACAGCCAGTTCCAGATCACGGGCATCCATGCCCATACCATTATCGGTGATGCGCAGCAGGGTCTTGCCGCCGCCTGCGGTGGCAATGTCAATGCGCGTGGCTCCGGCATCAATGGCGTTTTCAATCAGCTCTTTGGCAGCACTGGCCGGGCGCTCGATCACTTCACCAGCGGCAATCTGATTGACCAGCGTTTCTGGAAGTTGTTGAATGATCATCGGCTGATTATCTACAATTGAAAGCGAAGAAAAAAGGTGCGGGGCGCAAGATGTTCACGGTCATCTTTCGTGTTTTCCACCCCTCCATTAAGAGGGCATTAATCGAATACCAATAGGCTTAATTCAACTTTAATCGTTTTTGATGGGAAAAGTAAAAAACGGTCGCGCATAATTTGTCTTCTTGTGTCTTTGTCGATGAGCAACCGTTCGGGGCGGGCAAGGGGTAAAGGCTTTGCAACGGCATCATCCGCAGATGTGATATGCGATGATGACGGACCGGAATTTGATGTGCAGATCATTGATGGGACGTTGTCGCGCTATGCTTATTGGGGACAATCGAAACGACACGGACATCAGCAGAGCTGAAAACAGGCTCTCTTTCCCTTCTTTTTCTGCTGAAATCTGTGCCTGGAAGGGGATAATCACAAAGGTTGTGGTCGCTGTGGCGTGTATCGGGGTGGATCACGATCATGGATAGGCCCAAGGACGGCTCCTCGCGCCTTGAATATACGCTGCTGGATGCGATCTGTGATGCCAGTGGCAGTGCTATTCTGGTGGTGGATGGTGATGATCTTGTCCTCTATGCCAGCCCACAATTGCTGAGCTTTTGTGATGTGCCGGATTTTTATATCCGTCCCGGAACCCGGCTGAGAGATTTTCTGGGCGCTGTTTATGATCATTGCCTGCGCGGTGGGCATCCCGGTGTGATGGGGCCGCGCGAAACATGGCTGGCTGACCGGGTGGCGGCCTATTGGCATGAACGTCTCGATGTCGTGGATCATACGTCCAGAAAGCGGGTGATCCGTAGCGTGGTGCGGCGCTTGCCATCGGGCTTGGGCATTTGTGTTCTCACCGATGTGACGGAGCAGAAAAAACGCGAAGAAAACTGGCGCCTTGATCTTGAGCGCGTCAAAGCCACTGAAGCCATTCTGGATCGTCTGCCGCAGCCTCTTGTGGTGATGGATGCGCAATTTCGAATTGCTGCGACCAACAAGGCCTTTGCCACGCTGGCTCATCGCAGTGAGG
>CAJYRE010000455.1 GCA_913776675.1 Rhizobiaceae bacterium | reverse complement strand
TAAACCTGTTCAAGCTCAATCAGTGTCCCAAAGAAATCCTTCGGGTGCAAGAACAGAACCGGATTTCCGTGAGCGCCGATCTTCGGTGTTCCATCCCCCAGAACTCTGGCACCGTGCTTGAGCAAATGATCGCGGGCGGCCAGAATATCTTTCACCTCGTAGCAGATATGATGCATACCGCCTGATGGATTTTTATCCAGAAAAGCCTGGATCGGAGATTTTTCGCCCAGAGGGTACAAAAGCTCTACCCGTGTGTTGGGCAAATCAACGAACACCACAGTCACACCATGTTCTGGCAGATGCTGGCGCGGCGAAACACTGGCTCCAAGCGTATTTTGATAACAGTCTTCGGCAGCATCCAGATCTGGCACTGCAACGGCAATATGATTGACACGGCCCAACATTAAAAACTCCTTAAATAAAATATCGCGCGCCAAATATGACGCGCGATCAAGAGTGCAGCACATTCAATCGATACTGTCCACGTCAACCCGTTGGGACCCGGGAGAAATACCTAAAGCTTGTTCACGAAAACGGTGACGACAGGCTTTTTACCCCAGCATTCATTCGCCGTGGACCGAACCGCGCGACGAATACTCTCTTTCAGACCATCCAGATCCTTGCGGCGCGCACGTGGTATGCTTTCGACCGCGCTCAGAACCGCATCATAGAGAATATCCTCCATGTCGTCCCCTTCACGATCCGCATCAGGCAGGCCGATGGCGACCACATCAGGATCATCACGGAACTCAAACCGCTCATCCAGCACCACATTGACAGAAACGTGGCCTGCAAAGGACAGCTTTCGACGTTCGCCAATGCCCATCTCTTCGAAGTCGCCCAACAACTTGCCATCTTTGAAGATACGGCCATGGGGTGCTTCGTCAATAATCTCGGCTGGGCCGGGTGCCAGACGCAGAATTTCACCATTGCGTAACCGCGGCACCTGCTGAATGCCCGCCTGAAGCGCCAACTCCTGCTGCGCCGTCAAATGAGCCGCTTCCCCGTGAACAGGCACAAGAATTTCCGGCCGCGTCCATTCATACATTTGCAAAAGCTCACTGCGGCGCGGATGCCCAGACACATGCACCAAAGCTTCACTGTCAGTAACGATATGCACGCCCTGCTCAATCAGCCCGTTTTTGATGTCGTTAATGGCTTTTTCATTGCCCGGAATAGCACGGGAGGAAAACACCACCGTATCGCCCTTTGCCAAAGCAACATTGCGCATTTCATCACGAGACAATTTCGCCAAGGCAGCCCGCGATTCGCCTTGGCTACCCGTCAAAATCACCACAACCTTATCGCGTGGAATATAGCCATATTCATCTTCAGCAATGAAGGGCTTAATGCCATCCATCAGGCCAAGGTCATCAGCCACCGCGACCACCCGCTTCAAAGAGCTGCCCAACAGCAAAACTTCCCGGCCAGCAGCATCGGCCGCTTGCGCTATCGAGCGAATACGACCAACATTCGAGGAGAACGTGGTGATCGCCACGCGTCCCTCAGCACTCTCGATGATATTGCGTAGTCCCTCAGAGACTTGCTGCTCAGACGGAGAAACCCCATCACGCATGGAATTGGTGCTATCGCACATGACAGCCAGAACGCCTTCATCGCCCAACGCGCGGAAGGTTGCCTCATCGGTCAGCGGACCAAGAGAGGGATCGCGGTCAATCTTCCAATCCCCGGTATGGATGACATTGCCGAGCGGCGAGCGGATCAGCAGAGACATGGGTTCCGGAATGGAATGGTTGACACCCACGGCCTCAACCACAAAAGGACCGACGTGAACTTTATCGCCCGGCTTGAAAGGCGTGACCGGAATTTCAACCCGACTGCCTTCATAATTACGCTTGGCTTCGAGCATGCCCTCCGTAAAGCCGGAAGCATACACGGGCACATTCAATCCCGGCCACAAATCATTCAGGCCACCATAGTGATCTTCATGAGCGTGAGTGATAAAAATCGCCTTCAGATTTTTTTTCTGAGAAAGAACAAATTGAATATCGGGCAACACCAGATCCACCCCCGGCAAATCCAGGCCAGGGAAGGTTACGCCGCAATCCACCATGATCCACTCTCGGTTCTTTGCCGGTCCATAACCGTAAAGAGCCAGATTCATGCCAATTTCGCCAACGCCGC
The DNA here is from genome assembly GCA_913776675.1 of Rhizobiaceae bacterium. Lineage (GTDB taxonomy): Bacteria > Pseudomonadota > Alphaproteobacteria > Rhizobiales > Rhizobiaceae > Allorhizobium. The sequence continues at coordinate 357 of CAJYRE010000455.1, read as the reverse complement.
CCAGCGGCAAAAACACCAGTTCGTCTTTTTTTGTCATTCTTTCCTTGGCCCATCCAGCTCAAAAAACACATCACCAGCCGCGATTGGCATGATGCCCAGAGAGCCCCTATCGAGCAATAATAGTCCTTTATCATCGATTCCTGAAAATATACCCGAAATCGACTGATTTGGCAGATTAACGGTGATGTTTTCTCCAACACCACAAGCAAATTGTCGCCATCGCTGCATCACCGCAGAAACACCCTGCCCTCGATCCCAAACTGTCAGAATATCGGCCATGGACGCAAACAGATGCGCAAAAAGCTGCTGCGCGTCGACATTCGCACCATTCTCGGCAAGGCACGTCGTGGCATAGGG
>CAJYRE010000454.1 GCA_913776675.1 Rhizobiaceae bacterium | reverse complement strand
ACATGCCGCAGGATCGTTTTATCGCCTTTGCCCATGTGGATAATGGTGCATCCTTGGCGGTGCTGCGCAAGATTGGCATGCAAGAAACGGAAAAGCGCGATCACAAAGGACGCCCTTTTCAGTTCTTTGAGCGCATTCGTGCAACATGAACATGCCAGTCAGCTTAAGTTCATCTTACACATATCATTCTGTTGCCATCCACTTCGCTGATGAAATGCAGGAGTAATGAGATGAAAAAGTTTCTGGTTGCTGGTTTGATTGCCTTGGGCTGCATGACCATGACGGCTGCGCCCTCCATGGCGCAGGGTGGCCCTATGATGTATGAGCGGGGGTATCATCCTGATCGCTATTACGGCAGACCCGAATATCGTCCCCATCGGCATCATTATAATCGGTGGGAACGGTGCCGCACAAGCACGGTCAAATATCGCCACCATGGCCGCTGGGTCGTGGAAAAGCGTACCATTTGCCGGGGATAAGTCTTTGAGCAAACTGTAAAAAATGAAAAGAGCCAAATCACCCAGTGATTTGGCTCTTTCATCATCAGCGTTGCGCTGGAATATGGCTCCCCGGGCCGGATTCGAACCGGCGACCTGTCGATTAACAGTCGAATGCTCTACCGCTGAGCTACCAGGGAATAAACCGCATAAAGGCAATGAACCGCTTCTGCTGGTGTGAGTGGGCTTTTAGTCAGCTTTCATTGATTTGCCAAGTGTTTTTATAGGATTTCAGCGGATATTCTCCACAACAATGTGAAGAGGAAAAAGTTCAGAAAATGAAGGGCTTGGAAAAATGAAAAGAGCGAAATCATTTCTGATTTCGCTCTTTAAACATCAGCATATCTGCTGGAATATGGCTCCTCGGGCCGGATTCGAACCGGCGACCTGTCGATTAACAGTCGAATGCTCTACCGCTGAGCTACCAAGGAATAAACCGCTTGAAGTGGTGTGACCCGCTCCGTTTGGTGTGAGTGGGCTTCTACTGACCCTTGATCCATTTGCCAAGTCCTTTTTTGAAAAAAAATCACCTCTTGTATTATTTTCTCCACTTTCCCATCTCTTAGGGTGTGGATAACGCCGCGGAAAACAAGGAGGTGCAGCACGGTGGTTTCTCAAAAAACCAAACTATATTCGATAGATAAGGAAAATGGCCGTTTGCATATCGGCTCGTTCTCCATGCCTTTCCCACAATCCAAGATCGGCAGGGTTTCTGTGGGAAGCGGATTTGTCGTGGGTGGCTGTCTTGGCTTTTTGCCCATTCTGGGCTTCTGGATGCTACCACTTGGGCTGGTTATTCTGTCCCATGACATCGGCGCAGCGCGCAAATTTCGTCGTAAGACAGGTGTCAAGCTGGCGCGGTTCAGACGCCGCCATGGATTGTTGACGCCAAAAGCGCATTAGAGCATTGACCTGAGAAAAGTGTGCAGCGGTTTTCCGTCCGAAAATGCGTGAAAACAAAGAGTGAGAGCGTTTCAATGTTTTCGTGCAACAGTGAAACGATCTAAAGGACGTGTATCAAGCAAAATACCGTTTACGTGGCTCAACAGCGGTCATGCCGCTTACGGCGGGCAGGCTTTGCAGCACACGCTTTGCCGGTAAAATGGCAATCACTTCCGTGCCTTCCCGCAGCTTGGATTTCAGCCGGAATTCACCACCGTGCTTGGAGAGAATGGCCTGTACGATAGGTAGGCCAAGGCCTGTGCCTTGCTCGGCACTTTTGATGGCCACCGAACCCTGACCGAAGGCGGAAAGCACCACGGGAATCTCTTCTTCCGGAATGCCGGGGCCGTTATCCTTGATGGAAAGATATTGACCGCCACCAGCCGTCCATCCAACCTTCACAACAATCTCTCCACCTTCCGGCGTGAATTTGACAGCGTTGGACAGCAGGTTCAGCACCACTTGTCGCATGGCTTTCTCATCGGCCCAGATGCATGGCATGTTGGTTTCATACTGCTGTCTGATCTTGATGCCCTTGGATTTGGCGCGCAATTGCACCATGCCCACGCAGTCTTCCGCCACATCCAGCAGTGAGACTGATTCTTCCGAGAGGTCGTATTTGCCCGCTTCAATGCGCGAGAGGTCGAGAATTTCATTAATCAGGTTCAAAAGATGCTGGCCTGATCGGTGAATGTCGCCCGAATATTCCTTGTAAAGAGGGTTATTGAGGGGCCCAAGCACTTCATGCGCCATCACTTCTGAAAAGCCGAGAATGGCATTCAGCGGCGTGCGCAATTCATGCGACATGGAAGCCAAAAAGCGCGATTTGGCCATATTGGCATCTTCTGCGCGCCGCCGTGCTTCGTCAGACATGGATTTGGCCACTTCAAGCTCGGCAATCAGATCGTCTTTTTCATTCTGATAAGACAAAAGCTTGAGGTTTGAGATGTAGAGCCGGCTGGCGATATAAGCGAAAAACAATACGCAGGTGGTAAAAATGCCTGCCAGCGCAATGTCATTGATCGCTTGTGTCTGGGTGGCCTGCAGCGTGAGGGCGATAACAATCGGCACGCTTGCGTAGAGCACAGCTTGACGCAACAGAATATTGGTCATGGCGATGACGCTGAGGGCCACCAGCAACACCGAGCCGCGCAGCAGCAAGTCGGGCGTTTCGCCGCACACATCGCAGGTTTGATAGGCAAAGATGGCCCAGCAACAGCCCATGGCCGCATGGCCAAGCAGCAACACATGCCGCCAATGTTCTTGGCGTTTGGAGGCTGGAATACGCATTGCCGCTTTGCGAATCAGAAGAATATTCAGCGCGTGGATGCACAGTGTCATCAGAGCCCAGAACAGGTAGCCGGCATTGTGCGACAAATAGGCCGAAACAGAGGCCGAAATCATGGTGATGAAGGGCGTGATGGCAGCCCCTTGCAGGCTTGCCTGCGTGTGCATCAACAGCAGTTCTTTTTCAAAGCCGGGGATGCCGCCATGGGTGGATTGCAGCCGTTCTCTGGTCATACGCAAGGCTTTAGCCGTTGCGTTGCCGCGACGGTTGCGTGTGAGGTCGACAATGTGTTTGTCCGACGAATTTGAGACGCTGTTACCCATGATATGGTTGCAATGTTTCCGCAGTGAGCCATACATTAGCGGCGAAGTCTTAAGAGTTACTTTCTGGAAAGGTTTTATTTGCCATTTTCAGATACGTCCTGTTATTCAAATGGGCGGTATTATGACTGTTCCGGGTGGGAAACATGACCAATGCTGAACAGTCGAAAAGCGTTGCAGCGCTGATGCAGGCCATAAAAGCCTGCCGCATTTGCATTGAATCTCCGGCAGGGGGCGCGGAAAAACGCTTGATGCATGAGCCTCGTCCTGTTGTGGTTCTCTCATCCTCGGCGCGGATCTTGATTGCCGGTCAAGCTCCGGGAAAGCGCGTGAATGAAACAGGTCTGCCCTTCAATGATGCCTCTGGTGATCGCTTGCGGCAATGGCTGGGTGTGGACCGTGCGTGCTTTTACGATCCGGATCGCTTTGCGATTGTCCCCATGGGGTTCTGTTTTCCTGGCTATGATGCCAGCGGTCATGATTTGCCCCCACGGCGCGAATGCGCCCCTTTCTGGCGGGAGCGTGTTATGGCTGCCATGCCGCAGATCGAGCTGATTTTGCTGATTGGCCAATATGCGCAAAACTGGCATCTGGCCAAATTGCGGCAGCCGGGCCAAACATCGCAAGGCCAAAAATCACAAAGCATGACAGAGACCGTGCAGTCCTGGCGTGATTATTTCTTTCGCAATGAGCCGGGACCCAAAATGCTGCCCTTGCCCCATCCGAGCTGGCGCAACAGTGGCTGGCTGAAGCGCAATCCATGGTTTGAGACTGATTTGCTGCCTGTTTTGAAAAAGGAAGTGGATCGTCTTGTTGGATGAACGAATTTTGCTTTCATCTGTGCTTTTTTGGGATATACAAGAAAAAAATTTTAATGGGGTCGCTTATGGATCGTCTGGATCGCAAAATTCTTCGCATTCTTCAGGAAGATTCCACACTCGCTGTTGCTGATCTTGCCAAGAAGGTAGGGCTTTCCACCACGCCCTGTTGGCGGCGCATTCAGAAAATGGAAGAGGATGGCGTTATCAAACGCCGGGTGGCCATTCTGGACCCTTCCAAAGTCAATACCAAGGTAACGGTTTTTGTCTCCATTCGCACCAACACGCATTCGATCGAGTGGCTGAAGCGCTTCTCTGAAGTGGTGGGCGAGTTTCCGGAAGTCGTTGAATTTTACCGCATGAGCGGCGATGTCGATTATCTTCTGCGCGTCGTTGTACCGGATATTGCGGCCTATGATGCCTTCTACAAGCGTCTGATTTCCAAGATTGAAATCCGCGATGTGTCGTCAGTGTTCGCCATGGAGCAAATCAAATACACCACTGAACTGCCATTGGAATATATGGCGCTGGATAACAACAAATCCGGCGATGAATAAGGGCACATAAAAGCGGGCAGTGAACTGCCCGCTTTTGGTCTGGATACTCACTTTTCCAGCCGTGCCAGCAATGACGATGTATCCCACCGGTTGCCACCCAGTTTTTGCACATCGCCATAAAACTGATCAACCAATGCCGTCAGCGGCAGGGTTGCGCCATTGCTTTTGGCTTCATTGAGGACAATGCCCAAATCCTTGCGCATCCAGTCTACGGCAAAGCCGAAATCATACTTGCCGACATTCATGGTCTTATAGCGGTTTTCCATCTGCCATGATCCGGCTGCCCCCTTGGAAATGACCTCAACGACCTTTTCGATGTCCAGCCCGGCGCGCTTGCCAAAGTGTATGGCTTCTGCAAGCCCCTGTACAATCCCGGCAATGCAGATCTGGTTCATCATCTTGGTCAATTGACCCGAACCGGCTGTCCCCATCAGGCCAATCATCCGTGCGAAAGCATCAATAACGGGCTTTGCCACGTCAAAGACGGATTCATCGCCACCGCACATTACGGTGAGAACACCGTTTTCTGCGCCAGCTTGCCCGCCAGAAACCGGCGCATCGATAAAATCGCAGCCCTTGCTTTTGGCGGCTGCATAAAGCTCGCGCGCCACGTCTGCCGATGCTGTTGTGTTATCAATCAGGATTGCGCCCGGCTTCATGCTGGCCAGCACTCCATCTGCACCGATTGTCACGGCGCGAAGGTCATCATCATTGCCAACGCAGGTAAAAACAAAATCGGCATCTTTGGCGGCTTCTGCCGGTGTCAGCCCCAATGCGCCACCAAATTGCTTCACCCAGTTTTCGGCTTTGGCTGTGGTCCGATTATACACGGTGACATCGTGACCACCCTTGGTTTTCAAATGTCCTGCCATGGGGTAGCCCATGACACCCAACCCGATGAATGCAATTTTAGCCATGCGATGTTCCTTGATTGCCTTGTGTGGTGCTACTCCCGACCTGAGCCGGAATGCTGGGATAATTTACAGGCTGGTTGAAACGATCAAAAGGCTTAATGCGTCGGAATCAGCAGTGCCGGGCTTGGATTTTTTGCAAACACGCCCAATCCGTGGCCGGGCACATGGATGAAATCCACCCCGCCAGCCTCCAGCGCGTGTCGCAATTGTTCTGCTGTGGCCCGGTGAATGTCATGCCGGTCGCCTTCATAATCCCGGATTGTGCTGCGGGAGACATCGGAATGCTCTGCCAGCTCAACTTGCGTCCAGTTTAACAGCCCGCGCGCCGCGCGGCAGAGCGCTGGTGTTAAAATACCGCTTCTATCACCTTGACCCACGTTCCTATACTGCCCATATTGGTCAACATAGCGCCTTATAGCAATTTTTCAGCCCGTTTGTCATCCAACGAGAAGGATATTCCATGCCGCATGATACGCCACTGATTTCAACCATTGTCGGTGGCCTTGTGCTGGCATTTGCTTTTGGCGTTCTTGCTCATCGGTTCAAGATGCCGCCCTTGGTTGGGTATCTGTTTGCCGGTATTCTCGTTGGCCCGCATACGCCCGGTTTCGTGGCCGATCAAAGCCTTGCGCCTGAACTGGCTGAAATTGGCGTTATCCTCCTGATGTTCGGGGTTGGTCTGCATTTTTCGTTGAAAGACCTTTTATCGGTCCGGTTCATCGCCTTGCCGGGTGCCATTGTGCAAATTAGCGTGGCAACGCTGCTGGGATTGGGCATGGGCGCTCTCATGGGCTGGTCTATTGCGGGCGGTCTGGTGTTTGGTCTGGCGCTTTCGGTGGCGTCCACCGTTGTGCTGCTGAAAGCTTTGCAGGAGCGGCGGTTGGTTGAAACCGAACGCGGCAAGATTGCGGTTGGCTGGCTGATTGTTGAAGATCTTGCCATGGTTTTGGCGCTTGTACTCATTCCAGCACTGGCGCGGGGACCAAGCGATTCATCCCATGCCGATCCAGTTTCAATTATGATTCAGAATATGCTGGGGATTGATCTGGGCGTGGGCGGTGCCATTGCGCTGACCTTGCTGAAGGTCGCCCTGTTTGTGGCCGTGATGCTGGTGTTTGGTCGCCGTCTGATACCATGGGTTTTGCATCATATTGCGCATACCGGCTCCCGCGAATTGTTCCGCCTTGGTGTTTTGGCCATTGCATTGGGTGTAGCTTTTGGCGCGGCGAAACTGTTTGGCGTATCGCTGGCTCTGGGAGCGTTTTTTGCAGGCATGGTGTTGTCGGAAAGCGAGCTTTCCAACCGCGCAGCCCAGGAAAGCCTGCCACTGCGTGATGCCTTTGCTGTGCTGTTTTTCGTTTCCGTGGGCATGTTGTTTGATCCCACCATCATCCTGTCAGAGCCGTGTCTGATTCTCGGCACTATTTTCA
>CAJYRE010000453.1 GCA_913776675.1 Rhizobiaceae bacterium | reverse complement strand
CGTTACACCGGCCAATGATGTGTTCGATGCCGAGCCTCAAACCGTTTACACGGCGCTGATCGAAAAGCTGGCCCCGTTTGATCTGGCCTATATTCATGTCATCGAAGGTGCCACCGGCGGCGCGCGTGATTTCAAGCAGGGCGACGCAGAGTTTGACTGGGACGCTTTCAAGGCAGCCTACCAAAAGGCGGGCGGCAAGGGCGTGTGGATGGTCAACAATGGCTATACCCGCGAACTGGCGCTGGACGCGATTGCCTCCGGCAAGGCCGATATGGTGGCCTTTGGCAAACCCTTCATCTCCAACCCGGATCTGGTCAAGCGCCTGAAGGACAATGCACCGCTGAACGAGCTGGATCAGGCCACCATGTATGGCGGCGGCGAAAAGGGCTATACGGATTACCCTGCACTGGCTTCCTGAGTGTATCAGGACAGATTTGAGCCATAGAACACGACCCCGTTTTACCGTACCATGCGCTATATAAGGGCACGGCATTGTAAAGCGGGGTCGTTTGCATTTATGCTGATGCAAGACAGCGCAGGCTTTTCAAGGTTGCCAGCACTGCAGCATGCAAGGATGTGTGGGGCTCATTGCCCAAAACGCTCACAAGCTGACGATTGTCGAGGCGGAGCGGCTCTTTCCAGAGATAGCGCATTTCCTTGACCTCCCGAAACACAGGCACAACAGGAGCCAGCAACGGCACCAGCCACCATGGAAACCGCTTGAAGCGGATCTTGTTTGATCCCGCCGCATGGGCAATGGCTTTTGCCATTGTCAGGCCATCCGCATCATAATGCCCGGCCATGTGGAAGCGATTGAACAATGGCAGACTGTCACTCTTTTCAAGAAGCTGCACAAACGCCTGTGCCACATCGGGAAGATAGGCCCAGGCATGGCCCACCCCTGTTGCGCCCGGCAGCGACACGGCCTTGATGCGCTTACCCGGCTTGACCAGCCCTTGTGCAAACCAGTTGTTGCCAGCGTTGGGGCCAAAAAAATCACCGGCCCGCACGATAATCACCTTCACGCCATCCTGTGCCGCCAGCTCCAGATGCTGCTCCAGTTGCACCCGGATACCCCCTTTGACGGTCTTGGGGTTCTGCGGACTTTGCTCGCGCAAAACCGGAAAGGCATCGGGACCAAAATTGTAAATCGTCCCAGGCATCAAAATGGTGGCACCATGGGCCTTGGCGGCGGCAATGGTGTTATCAATCATCGGCAACACCAATTCTCCCCACCGCTGATAGCCGGGCGGGTTAACCCCATGGACAATGGCACAGGCCCCTTCGGCAGCCGCCAGCACATCGGCGGCATTCATCGCATCCCCCTGCACCCATTGATAGGCCGGATCATCCGCAGCCACGTTCAGCGCACGCCGATGCATGGCCCGCACCCGATAGCCGCGGGCCACCAAAGCCTTGGCCACCGCCCCACCAATACCGCCCGTGGCTCCCAATACCAGAACCAGCTTGCCATTGCTTTTTTCGCACTCCATCATGATGATCGTCCTTCCATTGATGTGAAAGAACCATGCGCGCAAAAGCGCATTTTCAAAATTGTATATTTACGTAGGAATGCTATACATTTTTGTATGATCAAAGAAACCATCAGTTGGGATCATTATCGCAGCTTTCTGGCCGTCTTGCGTGAGGGCTCCCTTTCGGCTGCCGCCCGCACGCTTGGCTTGACCCAACCCACCATTGGTCGGCACATTGAAGCCTTGGAGAGCTTTTTCGGCACATCGCTGTTTTTGCGCGGCCAGCAAGGGCTGTTGCCCACCGATACCGCGCTGGCCATGCAGCCACAGGCGGAAATGATGGAAGCCACCAGCGCAACGCTTCGCCGCATTGCCTCTGGCGCACGGGAAACGGCCAAAGGCAGCGTTCGTATCAGTGTCAGCGATATTGTCGCCACCGAGATTTTGCCGGGTATACTCACCAGCCTTCAGGAAAACCATCCGCAACTTGAGATAGAACTTTCTCTCTCAGACAGAGTGGAGGATTTGACCCGCCACCATGCAGATATGGCCATTCGCATGGTGGCTCCCCGCCAGAGCAATCTGCTCAGTCAACGCATTGGGGCCATCAAGCTTGGCTTCCATGCCCATCAAAACTATCTGGCCCGACACGGCACGCCCCAAACGATTGATGACTTAAAACACCATCGGTTGATCGGCTTCGATCAGCAATTGAGTTATATCCGCGAGATTCTCAGCCACAGGCCTGATCTGGCCCGGCTTCATTTTGGCTTTCGCTGCGATAGCAACGTCACGCAATTTGCAGCCATCCGGGCAGGCGTTGGCATTGGCATGTGCCAGGTGCCCATGGCACGCCATCATGATGCCCTTGTCGAAGTTCTGCCGGGGCAACTCAAGCTGGAACTTGACACCCATGTGGTGATGCATGAAGACCTCAAGCATATTCCACGCTGCCGGGTCACGTTTGATGCGCTGGTCAGCGGCCTTCGCACCTATTTCAGTCTGGCGTGAAGGGTGCATTGGCCAGCGGGCCATATAAACAAACGAAGCTCACGCCGAATGCCCCTGCCCGCTTGGTGCATAATCATCGATAATTTCGACCTCTGGCCGATCATCACCCCGGCTCATTTCTGCGCGCCATTTGCCAGTTTCATCCTGATAAATGATGCGCACCGGCTCATCGGCAAGCGACAACTCCTTCACCACAATCCGCGCCGCTTCCAGCGCTTCATCATGGCTGTCAAACCGTTCGGAATAGGCACCATTTGAACGGTAGGCCCAACCTTCGTCATGGGGTACAATTTCATAGGTGACTTTGACCATAGTGGACTATTCTCCTCTCCATTGCATCACGGCACTATTGCATCTCACACGCGGAACTGCAAATAGCACTCGTGCGTTGCAACCAGACCCGCCGCAAAAGGATACCAAAGCTTGAATATTCTGAAACAGGAAAAACCACTGTTGATCTCCCTGCTTCTGGCTGTTCTGGCCTTTTTTCTGGAGCACTCCTTGTTGGAAGCGGGCAAGGCCATAGCGCTGGTCGGTGCATTTGTGCTGGTGGGGGGCATTCTCATTGCCTCCATGCGCGTGGCCCATCATGCCGAAATTCTGGCGCATAAAGTGGGTGATCCCTATGGCACGATGATTCTGACCCTCGCCGCCGTGGCCGTGGAAGTTCTCATTCTGGCCATCATGATGCAGGGGGATGCGCAACCAACGCTGGTGCGCGATACGATCTATTCCGCCGTCATGCTCGACATCAATGGCATTCTCGGTCTGGCGGCCTTGCTGGGCGGGCTGAAACACGGCGAACAGCCCTATAATGATGATAGCGGCAAAACGTATGGGGTGATGATCCTGACCGCCATGGGTATTTCCATGATTGTGCCGGAATTTGTCCCTGCGGTAAAATGGACCTCTTATTCTGCCTTCACCAGTTTTGCCATGCTGGCTCTCTATGGGTTGTTTCTGCGCATGCAGGTGGGCCGACACAGCTATTTTTTCAGCTACAGCTATCCGCGCCGTGCGCCCGCCGCCACAGAGCAGCATGATGCCCATGCGCACGATGATTCGACGGCCGCTTCCATCACCATCATCATCGCAGGCGTGGTGCTGATTGGCGTTCTGGCCGAATTCATGTCGGTGCTACTGGGTGAAGGATTGCGCGGCAGCGGCGCACCACCGGCTGTGATGGCCATTCTGGTGGCGGCCATTTCTGCGGCTCCCGAAATCCTCACCGCTTTAAGAGCAGCCTTGCACAATCGCATGCAGGCCACCGTGAATATCGCTATGGGAGCATCACTCTCCACCGTGATTTTGACCGTGCCGGTCATGGAAGCCATTGCCCTTTACACCGGCCAACCCTTCATCATGGCAATGACCCCGGTGCAGACCGTGATGATCATGATCACGCTGATTGCTGCTGCCATCAACCTCAACGATGGTGAAACCAATGCCATTGAAGGCATGACGCATTTCATCCTGTTTGCCACGTTCATCATGCTCTCGGCTTTGGGTCTTTAGAGCATTGACCTGAGAAAAGTGTGTAGCGGTTTTCCGTCCGGAAATGCGTGAAAACAAAGAGTGAGAGCGTTTCAATGTTTCCGTGAAACAATGAAACGCTCTAGAACCAGAACCCAAGCATTTCCGAGCGACATGCTGCCATTTCTCCTAAAAGTTTAGAATCCTGTGCGCATCACGTTAAATTGAGTAGGGAACCATTCCCTCTACGGTTCATTAATAGACCGTGACCACGGAAAAGCCTCACGCTTCGCCGTATTATCACCAAGATGAAGGGCAAGAAACACAACCGGCTGATGCACGGTGTCGAATCGGGAGCTTGAACCTTGAAAAGACTGGATGTTCTCGACGGTATGCGGGGCTATTTCCTCGTATTCATGATGCTTAACCACCTGATTTTCACAGGTGGCTATATGCTTGTGAAGATCAACCATAACCAATTGACATTCGTGGAAGATGCTCAGGGTTTTGTGTTCATGTCCGGCCTGTTGGTGGGCATGGTCTATGGCCGTAAAATGCTGAAAAGCGGCTATGATGCTGCGCGAGAGAAAATCTGGGCGCGCGCGTTTGAGCTCTATAAATATGCCATGGGTATCATTCTGATTGTGCTGGCTGCGCGCCTGATTCTGCCGCAGTCCGAGCAGATCTGGCATAACTGGCTGGGTGACACCCGCCTGAATGATCCGATGCGCATGGCGTCGATTGCCACTTTTCTGTTCCAGCCGACCTTCATGGACATCCTGCCACAGTACATCATCTACATGGTGTTTTCGCCGGTGCTGATCTGGATGTGCATAACCGGCCGCTGGCTTCAGGTGGCCATTGGTTCATTGCTGGTGTGGATGGCCGGTCAGCTTGGCCTGCACCGTCTGATCACCTATCCCATCAATGACTGGATGAGTGCCACCGACAAGGAAGGCATTCGCAGCAGCTTCAACCTGCTGGGCTGGCAGATCGTGTTTTTCTCCGGTGTGATCATCGGCAGCATGACGGCCAATCGCACCATTGAGTGGAGCAAGGTGTTCTCGCCGGAAAAGACGCTGATTCCAAAGTTTGCCTTGGCGATTCTGGTGTTTTTCGCCCCGCTTCGAATCATGACAGCCAATGGCCTGTTGCCCGACTCGGTGCTTCAGAAGTTTGGCACCATGGAAGTCCGCCCGGACTTTGGCCCCGTCTACCTGGTCAATTTCATTGCCCTCACCAGCCTGATTGCCTGGCTGTTGATTGCCGGCTCGAAACACGAAAATGCTTATGTACGTAAAGCCGCCAACGGGCTGACTGCCCTGTTCAGCCTGAGCTTCCTGCGGCTGATTGGTCGCCACTCGCTTCAGGTCTATGTGTGGCATGTTCTGGTGGTGTTTGCCGTCCATTATATGGATGGCATGATCGGCCCATTCTCGGAGTTGACCAAGACTGCCATTGCTGTGATTTGCGTGTCACTTTTGGCTCTGCCGGCCATTTACCGCGAGAGGGAACAATTCTTTCCGCAGACAGCAGAGCCAGAACCTGTGGCCGCATCCGCAGGCCCAATCAAACCCATCAAGGGCGGTTAAGGTTTTACTGCACCATTATTCCAAAACGGCAACAGCATAAAAAAGGCGGGGTGAACACATCACCCCGCCTTTTATTGATCATCGCTAATCCGCTTATTATTTGCAGGCGTTGCAGAAGCGCTGGATGCGCTTGCAGGCTTCTTCCAGCAGAGCTTCCGAGGTTGCATAGGAAATACGGAAGTTGGGGCCGAGGCCAAAAGCAGAGCCGTGGACCACGGCCACGCCTTCGGTTTCCAGCAGTTCCGTGACGAAATCCTCATCGGTTTCCATCACCTTGCCCGACGGAGCCGTCTTGCCCATCAGACCTGCGCAGGATGGGTAAACATAGAAGGCACCTTCTGGCGATGGGCACACAATGCCCTTGGCCTGATTGAGCATAGACACCACCAGATCACGGCGGCC
>CAJYRE010000452.1 GCA_913776675.1 Rhizobiaceae bacterium | reverse complement strand
GATGCGGACATCGCGCAAGCCGTGGAGATTTCGGCTGGCGGTATTTTCTTCAACTGCGGTCAGATGTGTTCCGCAACATCCCGTCTTCTGGTGTCAGACAAGATTGCCGATGACTTCATTGAGGCGCTGGTTGCAAAGGCAGGCTCAATGGTGGTTGGCGGGCATGACGTGCCAGAGGCAGAAATGGGTCCGCTGATGAATGCGCCTCAATATGCCAAGGTCATGGCGGTTCTGGAAAAAGCCAAGGCTGATGGTCTGCACTGCCTGACAGGCGGCGTGGCTGTTGCTGATCGGCGTGGTTTCTTCGTGGCTCCAACAATCTATCGGGATGTGCCGATGGACCATCCCGTCTGGCAGGAAGAAATTTTTGGACCCGTGCTGGCCGTGCGCAGCTTTGCCAACGAAGATGAAGCCATCGCCCTTGCCAATGATACGGAATACGGTCTGGCTGCCACAGTGGTCGGGACGAATGCCGAAAACGCCAATGCTGTTGCCAGCCGCATTGATGCCGGGCATGTCTGGGTTAACTCCCTGCAGATCATTTTGCCGAACACGGCTTGGGGTGGTTTCAAGGCAAGCGGCATCGGGCGCGAACTGGGGCCATGGGGCCTCTCCTCTTACCGCGCGGTCAAGCACGTGACGCGCGCCATATAAAGTCTGTCAGGAAAAAGGGAACTCCGGTTTTCGGATCAGACCAACGCACACAAAGGCAAAGACATGACAAAACTTATTGCTTTGACCCCGGAGGGGCCGAACGGTCTCGAAGCCTGCAAGGTTGTGCCGGCTGAAAGTCTTTTAAGCCCGCCACCCATGGAGCAGGGCGCTGTGATTTTATCAGACGGTGCCCAGACCTGCGGCATCTGGGAAGCCACGCCCTATGCTGAACGCATGGAGGATTACCCCTTCAACGAGATGGCGCATATCCTGTCTGGCCGGGTTGTGATTACCCCGGATGGTGCAGAGGCACAGGAATTTGCAGCCGGTGACACTTACGTCATGCAGAAGGGTTTTAATGGACGTTTTGAGGTGACTGAAACCTGCCGGAAATACTATTTCACGGTTGAATAGCATTCATACAGCGCCTCTCACCATATATGGCGCACGGCGCTGTAACACTTTTCATCTGCTGCATCATTTTCACCTTAAATCGATTCCGATTGAAGGAATGATGCAGTAGCGTTGCGCATGTGCCGCCCAGCTTTCCTTTGTTGCAACGGCGGCTCCTTCTTGTGCAACGTTTGAGGAGGCAATATCGTCTTGCATTATCAAATTCATAAGGTATCGGCTTGGGGGAACCCGGTAGACCGACCGCAGGATGCAAGATGCAAAAACCTGAAGCCCCTTCGCGCAACCAGATCTCTCTGGACAATGCCGACATCCGTCTTATCCGGATTTTTATCCGGGTTGTGGAAGCGGGTGGGCTTTCAGCCGCGCAGGCCGACCTCAATCTCTCGCTCTCGACCATCTCGGAAAAAATATCTGCATTAGAACAGCGATTGGGTGTCACGCTGTGCAAACGCGGGCGAGGGGGCTTTCAACTCACCGAGAATGGCCGTCTTGTGTTTGATGAGTGCCAAAGGCTGTTTGGTTCTCTCGATCAGTTCAGCCGCAAGGTCGCAGGCCTTCGCTCCAATCTGAGTGGCACGCTCTCGGTGGGTCTTCTGGATAACACCATTACCGATCCCAATTCGCCGATTTCAGCGACCATTGCCAGATTGATGGAGGCTGCTCCATCGCTCCACCTTTCTCTTGAAACCCGATCCCCAGGCGAGTTGTTACGGGATGTGGTGGCCAGAAAGCTTGATCTTGCGATTGGCAGTTTTCCCAGGGCAGCACTTGGGTTGACCTATATTGACCTTTATGAAGAGACGCAGAATTTCTACTGCGGGGCCGGGCATCCACTGTTCTCCATGCCGGATGATGAGATCGATATTGAACAGGTTCGTCTGCACCGGATTATCGGGCGGAGCTATTGGGCCTCACGCGACATCAAGATTTTTGCGATCGCCAGCCCCCATGCAACGGTGTCTCACATGGAGGCTGAGGCTTATCTGATCCTGTCCGGTGCTTATTTGGGTTATCTGCCCGATCATTATGCCGCCCCCTTTGTGCAAGCGGGGCGTATGCGCCTGATAAAGCCGAAACTCTTCTCCTACAAAGCAAAATTCCAGCTTGCCACGCTGGAAGATTGGAAGAGCAGGCCCATTGTGAAAGCCTTTGTCGAGATTATTGGCAAGACCTGTAAAAATACGCCAGCCAAATCCGGGTAAGCTACGGATCTGGGTGGATGTTATGGCGAGAAAGTTTATGGTTTGCCGAAGTGAACTGCGAATTTTCCTCATGTGTCGGTTAAGGAGGGCATGAGACAAGGAACAGCCAATTGTCCAGTCCGCGAGGGGGTATTTATGACACAGATCCGGCCCATGGATGACGCAATAGACGCACTGCTTGGCAGCATCAACGCGCCGGATCTTCCACTGCAATTGATAGAAACTCGCGTGTCGGAGGCCTATGGTCTAACTGGCCAGTGGCAGCGTCTGGGCGGAGAGAGGGAGCAGAATTTTCGCCTGCGCACGGCTGATGGTGCGCAGTTT
>CAJYRE010000451.1 GCA_913776675.1 Rhizobiaceae bacterium | reverse complement strand
ATTCGTCTGCAACCGGATGAAGGCGTCAAACAATGGCTGATGATCAAGGACCCAGGTCCGGGCGGCATGCGCCTGCGCCACGTCTCGCTGGATATGAGCTTTGCCGAATCCTTTGGTGTGCGCAATCCAGATGCCTATGAGCGGCTGTTGATGGATGTGATCCGCTCCAACCAGACCCTGTTCATGCGCCGCGATGAAGTGGAAGCCGCATGGAAGTGGGTGGACCCGATTCTCAAGGCTTGGGAAGAGGTTGGCCAGAAAACACAGGGCTATACCTCCGGCACCTGGGGCCCAAGTCAGGCGATTGCGCTGATTGAGCGCGATGGCCGCACCTGGCACGAGCTGGATTGAGGATAGCACCAAATGGCTCATACATTGCATAGTTTTGAAAATGGACCAGCGCTGGCTCAAGCGCTGGCCGAGAAAGTTGCATCAGCCCTGTCTCAATCGATTGCGGCCCGTGGCAGCGCCTCGCTGGCGGTTTCCGGCGGCTCGACACCCAAGGCGTTTTTTGAAGCCCTGTCGCAAAAACCGATTGACTGGAGCCAGGTTGCCATCACACTGGTGGATGAGCGCTTTGTGCCTGCCGATAATCCGCGCTCCAACCATCTGCTGGTAGCCACCCATCTTTTGAAAAACCACGCTGCAGAGGCCGAATTTGTGCCGCTCTACCAGCCGGAAGCGGATATTGAGGCGGCGGCTGCCGTTGCCACGGATGCGGTTTCGGAAATCGGCACACCTCTGGATGTGGTTATTCTTGGCATGGGGACGGATGGCCACACCGCCTCCTTCTTCCCCGGCGGCAACAATCTGACCGACGCGCTGGATCTGGACTTGCCACCACGGGTACTGACCATGGAAGCCGCAGGCGCAGGCGAACCCCGCCTGACATTGTCTTTTTCCAGCATGGCCGATGCCGGTCTTTTGATTGTGCATATTGAAGGGGCTGAGAAAAAAGACGTGCTGGAAAAAGCACTGGCGGGCACGGAAGAGGCAGACATGCCGATCCGCGCCGTGCTGGGCCGGGCCGAAACCGAGGTTGAGGTTTACTGGGCACCCTGAGAGCGCTTTATCAAACGCATAAAAGACGCTGTAACACTTTAAATCTGCTGCATAATTTTCCCTTAATCGATGCAGATTGAAAGAATTATGCAGTAGGTCGCCCGATGGGCGACCTCGCGCTTGTATTTTTGTGTGTCTGTTTTGGAAAACCGGTTTGCGCTTTTTCAAAACAGACAACTCCAAGACCCTGAACGAGGGTCAATGTGCGGCTGAAGAGCCTTGAAGCCCTCATCCGCCACCGATCAGGAAGGATGTACGCCATGAGTGCCGATCACCGCATTGAAGCCATCACCAAACGTATTGTTGAGCGCTCCAAGCCAACCCGTGAACCCTATCTGGAGCGCGTGCGTCAGGCCTCGACCAAAGGGGTCAAGCGCGGCACGCTGGCCTGTGGCAACCTCGCCCATGGCTTTGCCGTCTGTTCCCCCGGGGACAAGGCCGCTCTGGCTGGCGACACGGTCCCCAATCTGGGCATTATCACAGCCTATAATGATATGCTCTCGGCCCATCAGCCGTTTGAACATTACCCTGAATTGATCCGTAAGGCCGCCGCAGAAGCAGGTGGCGTGGCGCAAGTGGCAGGTGGTGTGCCCGCCATGTGCGATGGCGTCACCCAGGGACAGCCGGGCATGGAACTGTCGCTGTTTTCGCGCGATATTATTGCCATGGCGGCGGGCATTGGCCTGTCGCACAATATGTTTGATGCAGCGGTGTTTCTCGGCGTGTGCGACAAGATCGTGCCCGGCCTGATGATTGCAGCACTCACCTTTGGCCATCTGCCCTCGGTATTCGTGCCCGCAGGCCCGATGACCTCCGGCCTGCCCAATGACGAAAAAACCCGCATTCGTCAGCTCTATGCCGAAGGCAAGGTGGGCCGGGCAGAATTGCTGGAAGCCGAATCCAAATCCTATCACGGCCCCGGCACCTGCACGTTCTACGGCACCGCCAATTCCAACCAGATGCTGATGGAAATCATGGGCTTCCATATGCCCGGAGCATCCTTCATCAATCCCGGCACACCGTTGCGCGACGCCCTGACCCGCGAGGCCACCAAACGGGCGCTGGCCATTACCGCCCTTGGCAATGAATTTACCCCGGCTGGCGAGATGATTGATGAACGCTCGATCGTCAATGGCGTGGTCGGCCTGCATGCCACCGGCGGCTCCACCAACCACACCATGCACCTGATTGCCATGGCGCGGGCGGGCGGCATCCAATTGACATGGCAGGATATTTCCGATCTTTCGGACATTGTGCCCCTGCTGGCCCGCGTGTATCCCAACGGCTCTGCCGATGTGAACCATTTCCACGCTGCCGGTGGCATGGGTTTCCTGATCAAGCAATTGCTGAAAGCCGGTTTTGTGCATGATGATGTGCGCACCGTGTATGGTCAGGGCCTGGCTGCCTACACCATCGAGCCGCATCTGAATGCGGATGGCACCGTATTGCGTCAGCCCTCACCTGAAAACAGTGCTGATCCGAAGGTTCTCTCCACGATTGAGGCACCGTTTCAGGCCAATGGCGGCCTGAAAATGCTGACCGGCAATATGGGCAAGGCGGTGATCAAGATTTCTGCCGTCAAGCCGGAGCGTCACGTTATCGAGGCCCCTGCCCTTGTCTTTCATAGCCAGCAGGCCATGCAGGATGCGTTCAAGGAAGGCAAGCTCAACCGCGATTTTATCGCCGTGGTGCGCTTCCAGGGCCCGAAGGCCAATGGCATGCCGGAATTGCACAAACTGACCCCTTCGCTGGGTGTGTTGCAAGACCGTGGCCATAAGGTGGCTCTCATCACCGATGGCCGCATGTCTGGCGCATCTGGCAAGGTGCCGGCCGCCATTCACGTCACGCCGGAAGCGGTTGATGGCGGGCCGATTGCCAAGATCAAGGATGGCGACATGATCCGTCTTGACGCCGTGGCGGGTACACTGGAAGTGCTGGTCGATGCCGCTGAATTCGCCGCCCGGCCTGCCGTTGTGGCAGACCTCTCTGACAACGAATTTGGCATGGGCCGCGAATTGTTCGCGCCGCTGCGGCGTATCGCAGGTCCAGCCGATCACGGTGCAAGCGTGCTGTTCTGAAATTGCATGCAAAGGTGAAAGCGCCTTATCCCAAGGCTCACCGATAGGCACCGATACAACATGAAAAAGGCGGGGTTCATCCCCGCCTGATATTAAATAAGAATATTACAGAACGCCGTTTCTTACAGCTTCGCCATATATTTTGGCAGTTCCGATACGCTCGGCACCACAATCAGGGTTCGGATCTCGCCACGCTTGTAAGCGCTCAGGAAGCGCGGATATTGTTCAAACACCACACAACCGCTGGAATCGCCCCGAATCCGCAGCATGAACGTATGGGTCAGGAAACCATCGCGGCCATACATCTTGTTACCGCCCACGGGCGTCATACGCAGGGCTTCCACACCATGGAACAGGCTTTCACGGGGTGAGAGACGATAGATATTCGGCGGGGTGACACCCCGGTTTTTAATCGCAGCCGAGCGCGGGTTATCACGGTTTTCACCGCGGCCAGAGTGGGCACGCAGCTTTTCACCATTGGGCATGTAAACGGTTGCGGCTGAAATATCATAGACCGCCACGCCACTGCCGCGGCCTGGGAGCGATGCCCGTCGACCAAAAATGGAGGGCGTATCATCGCCTTCCATCACATCTTCAGACCGGGCATAGGCCATCAAGGTCTTCGGCGCGGTCTTTTCCGGTGCAGGCTTCAGCGGAATAGGCTTGTCCACGGGCTTGTCGCCTGCCGCAGCTTGCTTGCTGTCTGCCAACACTTTCACAAACGGATCTTCACGAGGCCGCATGACCGGCGATGGCCCTGTATCGGGCAACATGGCGACTTGCATGGCAGGGCGCGGATTGTCAGAGGCCACACCTGAGGCTTTGGGCTGCAATTGCGCTGGCAGCGCCTGTGCCAAGGTCAACGGAGCCGCATTTTTCAAAACGGCAGCAGCAATCTGCTGATCTTCCATCGCCGGCATGGCTGGCTTGAGCGTTGTCAGCGCCATCTGCATGCCGGTATCACCGCTCCAGCGATCAGCAAGCGCGCGCTCAGCAATGGACACCGCCAGCGCCTGCTCAAGAATGGCACGGCCTGCCAAATCAAGCGGCTTGGACTGGGGAGCGGCCTGCGCCACATCCTGCCTTTTCTGCGCCTGACTATCCCACCTTGGAACAACACGCTTTTGCAGGGCAAGCTGCTCATGCGCAGGCACCACTGGAGCCTTTGGCATGATCAAGGTAGCCCGCAACTGCGATGCCATATCAGGCGCGTAGGAGCCGATTTTGGCCCCTGATGACGCGCCCAAGCCATGCAAGGCACAAAAGGTAAAAGCAACACAGAGGCTTGCCGCCAAGCCACCGCCAACCATTGCCGCGCCAGACATCAACCGGGGGACAAGAGTGGATGCTCTGCGCCGGGCACCGTAAGAACCCGGGAAAAAATCCATCGCCAACGCCATACTCGCAACTCATTACACAAACAGCCCGACAGGGGACCGGCGGCTCACATGCCACACCCTTATTCAGCGCAAGCACCAAGTGGCAGAGCCAGTCAGCTCGTCCCGGTACATGCAGATGAGATAAAGGATGAAGAAACTTGGTAACTAAAGAGTTTACAAAACCGTCCATTCCGTCTCGGCAGAAACGGTTAGGTACGAAAACAAGCGGAATTTGGGCAAATTCTGCTGAAAAAACAAAAGGGCAGCCAGAGCCCCCCTTTTTCAATCACGATTTATAACGTTGTCTATTTACCACGAACGAACATCCAGAACCCGATCCTTATGGGCCGGATGGGTGCTGAACACGAAGATTCTGTCCAGCTCTTTCTGTGTCAGAAGCCGCAAAAAACGAATCTCTGCCGTATTGTTGGAGAAGGTTTTCATCAGCAGGCTGCCCACCTTGGTGATGCGGGCATCTGGAATGTCGAGGTAAAACTGCTTGGGCAGATTGAACTGGGTAAGAAGCGAAATCAGCGCGCCGCTCATGGAAATGCGCACCACATCACACCGGCGCGACGCCATATGCGTCATGCCTTTTTCCGTATATTCGATTCGTCCGGCATTCATTGTGTCTTCCATGCGGAACCGGTTTTCCCGATCATACATGAAAGACTCTTCGCGCCGCAGATAATGTGTTCCACCGCCAACCGTACTCATGCTTGCAACCCCAACCCAATCGAGTCCTATGAGCTTACGCTAGAAGAAGGATGTTAACACAAAATGAGCGCAATAACCCACCATTATTTGGGGGGAATCTTCTTCGCGCACGTGGTTAAAGCAGTGACAATATGCACAGCTCAAACCTTATAGCTTTTGCCGTCAGCATCGAAAAGATGCAGCTTTTCCGGCTTGGCTGTAAAGCGCAAACGCTCTCCTTTGCTGATGGCGGCAATGCCCGGCAGCTTCACCACAATGGGCTGGTCATCCGCAGGCCCATCCACATAGAGCATGGTGACTTCACCCAAAGCCTCCACCAGTGACACGGTGCCCTCAAACAAGGCCGCCTCGCCTGTGGCAATCGTCAGGTCTTCAGGACGCACCCCAAAGCTGGCCGCCTTGCCGCTCTCGCTCGATTGCGTGGCAATTGGCACCGCGATTACGGATTGATCCTTCAAGGCAATGCGGGTGACAGAGCCAGCTTCCACGATTTTGGCAGGCAGAATGTTCATCGCAGGCGAGCCGATAAACTGGGCCACAAACAGATTGGCGGGGCGCTCATACAGCTCCAGCGGCGCTCCCACCTGCTCAATGCGGCCCGCAGACAGCACCACAATGCGGTCTGCCAGCGTCATGGCCTCCACCTGATCATGGGTCACATAGATCATCGTGGTATCAGCCATTTGCTCATTCAGTTTGGCAATCTCGATGCGGGTGGCCACCCGAAGCGCTGCATCCAGATTGGACAATGGCTCATCAAACAGAAACACCTTGGGATTGCGGCAAATGGCGCGGCCAATGGCCACACGCTGGCGCTGCCCGCCTGAGAGCGCCTTGGGCAAGCGATCAAGGTATTTTTCAAGTTGGAGAATGCTGGCCGCCGCGCGCACTCGCCGGTCAATCTCGTTCTTGCTTTCACCGGCGATCCGCATGCCAAAGGCCATGTTGTCGTAAACGCTCATGTGGGGGTAAAGCGCATAGGACTGGAACACCATGGCAATGCCGCGCTTGGAGGGCGGCACCTGATTGACCCGTTGACCATCAATGAACATGTCACCGCTGGTAATCTCTTCGAGCCCGGCAATCATCCGCAAAAGGGTGGATTTGCCGCAGCCGGATGGGCCAACGAACACCACAAACTCGCCTTTGGCAATTTCGAGGTCAATGCCATGCAGCACCTTGACCTCGCCATAGGCCTTGCGGATGTCTTTCAGAACCAGACTTGCCATGATCTCCCCCTTTTCTGTTGTCTTTATTGGATCTTCTGCGCGAAATAGGCACCCCAGCCCGGCAGGCTGATGGTGCTACCCACCGCTTCGCTATCAAAACCGTGGCCTTCCAGCTCGTTCCAGTCACCAGTGGGCAAAGGCAGCTCTGTTGCATCAGAAGACAGATTGAACGCACACAGAATGGTTTCCCCCTCAAAGCTGCGGGAATACACCAAACCTGTATCTGTCACCGTATGGAAGCTGATTTCTCCCTTGATCAAGGCAGGCAGCGTTTTGCGGAAATGCAGGAAGCGACGATAATGTTCCAGCACGCTTTCGGGCTTGTGCGCTTGCGTCGAGACAGCATGCAGCGCATGTTCCAGCGGAATCGGCAACCATGGCTTTTCGCCCGAGCTGAACCCGGCATGATGGGCAAGATTGTCCCAGACCATCGGGGTGCGGCAGCCATCACGGCCCTTGAACTCCGGCCAGAATTGAATGCCGTAGGGATCTTGCAGGTCTTCAAAGGCAATATCCGCCTCTGTCCGGCCCAGTTCTTCGCCCTGA
>CAJYRE010000450.1 GCA_913776675.1 Rhizobiaceae bacterium | reverse complement strand
GGACAGGCTGCCAAAATTGATCCAGCGATGCGCACCCTTGACCTCAGGGCCAAAAAACAGGGCCAGAATCATCAGGCCAATCGAGGCCAGCAGCACCAGCAAAGCAGCGCGGCGCACCTGTCGCGGTGTCAGAAAGGAAAGCCCCAGCATGGTCAGCAGACATGGCACCGTAAAAGCCGCCTGCCTGCGCACAAAGTGAAAACTGTCCAGACCGATACGCTCGGCCACCGCAGGCGATGCCGCAAAGGACAGCATGAAGCCGATGCCCAACAGCACAATGAAAGTGATCAGAAAAATGCGGTCAATGGTCCAGAACCAGTCGGCCAAAGCGCCTCGTTGTGCGCGGCTCACCATATCATTTTTCTCCTGCGGGCTGTTGCACCAACATTGTTACGCCATCAAGTTCAGAGACCAGAGCGACAAAGGCGTCACCCCGAACTTCAAAATTCTTATACTGGTCGAAGCTTGCGCAAGCCGGGGAAAGGATCACGGCCACCTCGACCCCATCCGCTTGCGCGTCTGTTGCAGCATGAGCCAAAGCCCGGTCCATCGTACCGGAAATTTCAAACGGCACCTCATGGCCCAGCGTTGCCGCAAATTCAGCGGCGGCCTCACCAATCAGATAGGCTTTGGCAATGCGTGAAAACAGCGGCTGAAGGCTGGCAATGCCGCCCGCCTTTGGCAATCCACCGGCAATCCAGTAAATCCGCTCATAGCTTGACAGCGCAGGCGCGGATGCATCGGCATTGGTGGCCTTGCTGTCATTGACAAACACCACCTTGCCACGGCGTCCCACAGGCTGCATGCGGTGCTTCAAGCCTGCAAACGAGGCAAGCCCCGCCCGCACCTCTTCTTCCGTCAGTCCCACCGCAAGGCAGGCAGCAATGGCCGCCGCTGCATTTTGCGCATTATGGCTGCCGCGCAAGGTGGGAATACCGTTCAGATCAGCCACCAGGCCACCACCCTGCTCGGTGCCCAGAAAGATACGATGAGCATCATTGTAAAAGCCCTGCGCCACTGGCGTATTTTTAGAAATACGCACCACCTGACGGCTGGCATTTTCCAATCGTTCAGCGATACGGCGGCAATAATCATCATCCACACCGACAATGGCCAGATCGCTGCCCTCGACCAGACGATTTTTGACATCGGCATAGTGCTGCATATCGCCATGACGATCGAGGTGATCCGGCGTGAGATTGAGCAAAATCCCGGCTGTTGGATTGATGGTGGGGGCCAGATCGATCTGGTAAGATGAGCATTCAACAACATAATACCGGCCAGACACCGGCGGCTCCAGCGTCAGCACCGCTGTGCCGATATTGCCCCCCATCTGCACATCGCGGCCACTGGCACGCAGGATATGAGCAACCAGCGCCGTGGTGGTGGATTTGCCATTGGTGCCAGTGATGGCAACAAACGGGCAATCGGGTGCCTGCGCCCGCCGCTCCCGCACAAACAATTCAACATCGCCGATGATGGCAACCCCGGCCGCACGGGCCAGATCCACCGTCCAATGCGGCTTGGGATGGGTCAATGGCACACCCGGAGACAGCACAAAAGCGGCCATGCCGCTCCAGTCAATGCCGTGAAGATCTGCTGTATTCAGACCCGCAAGCCGGGCCTTTTCAACACTGTCGGGATTATCATCCCAGACCACCACATCAGCCCCGCCCGCTTTCAACGCCTGTGCTGTGGCCAGACCAGAGCCGCCAAGCCCGAACAGTGCAAGCTTCTGATTGTTGAAACTGGTGACTGGAATCATGATCGCCTCACCGCAGCTTCAGGGTGGAAAGGCCCAGCATGGCAAGGCCCACAGCAATGATCCAGAACCGGATCACCACCTGGCTTTCCGTCCAGCCCTTCTTTTCAAAATGGTGGTGAATGGGAGCCATCAAAAACACCCGGCGCTTGGTCATCTTGTAATAGCCGACCTGAATGATCACCGAGAGGGTTTCCATGACGAACAAGCCACCAATGATCACCATGACGATCTCATGCTTGGTGGCCACGGCCACCGTGCCAATCAGGCCGCCGAGCGCCAAAGAGCCGGTATCGCCCATGAAAATTGCCGCCGGAGGCGCATTGAACCACAGGAATCCAAGGCCCGCCCCAATCACGGCCCCAAGAATCACGGCAAGCTCACCCGTGCCCGGCACAAAATTGATCTGCAAGTAACCAGCAAACACCGCATTGCCCGCCAAGTAAGCAATCAGGCCAAAAGCCGCCGAGGCAATCATCACCGGCACAATGGCCAGACCATCCAGGCCATCGGTGAGGTTGACGGCATTGCCCGCCGCCACGATGACAAAACCGCCAAATACAATGAAGAAATAACCGAGGTTGAGCAGCACATCCTTAAAAAACGGAAAAGCGACCGATGTGGCCACATGCGGTCCCTGCGGCGCAGACACTTTTGCCGCCTCCATCATGAAAAACACCGCAACACCGGCGATCAAAAACTCGATGCCCAGACGCGCCTTGCCGGAAAAGCCCTTATCGGACTGTTTGGTCACTTTCAGATAATCATCGTAAAAACCGATGGCACCAAAGCCCAGCGTGACCAGAAGGGTTGCCACCACATAGACATTCGACAAAT
This sequence comes from Rhizobiaceae bacterium, assembly GCA_913776675.1. Classification (GTDB taxonomy): domain Bacteria; phylum Pseudomonadota; class Alphaproteobacteria; order Rhizobiales; family Rhizobiaceae; genus Allorhizobium. Next base: position 3,633 of record CAJYRE010000450.1, on the reverse strand, counting down.
CAGCCCACAGCAGAGATGCGCCAACAATGCCTGCCAGAATCATCAAGCCGCCCATGGTGGGTGTGCCGGCCTTTTTGAAATGGGTCTGCGGCCCATCGGCGCGAATAGGCTGGCCTTTGCCCTGCCTGATGCGCAAGGAGCGGATGATGACAGGGCCGAACAGAAAGACAATCAATGCGCTGGTGAACATCGCCGCCCCTGTCCGAAACGTGATGTAACGGAACAGGTTGAAAAATTGGATATGATTTGCGAGGTCAACAAGCCAGATCAGCATGAAGGCACTTTCCAAAAGGTCGTTTTGGCCTGAATCACATTATCCAGGCCAAAAAAGGAATTATTCTGGGCGGGGGGTGTCGTCCAATGGGGGATACTTGTCAAGCAGTGCAGCAATAATCTTGCCAAAACCAAGGCCAAGAGAGGATTTTACCATCACAACATCGCCGCCGCTGACATTCACAGCCGCATAAGCTGCCAGCTCCTCGGTGGTTGGAAACCAGATGACAGAGACAGTCTCGGGCAATTGCTCCTTCAAGGCTGCCATTTCAGCCCCTGCCAGCCAGACATGCTCAATGCCTGCGGCCAGCAAAGGCCCGCTCAAATCGGCATGCAGTTCGGCCGACAATTCGCCCAGTTCCAGCATATCGCCCAAAATGGCAATGCGTCGGCCATATCCATAAGGCTGGGCCGCAGCCAGAACCGCAATGGCCGCGCGCATGGAAGCCGGGTTGGCGTTATAGCTCTCATCAATCAGGGTCAAAAGCCCGGCATCGGTGCGCAGTTTATGGCGCTGACCGCGCCCCTTGACGGCGGAGAGATTGCCAAGCGCCTGAATGGCGGCCTCCATATCAGCCCCCAGCAACCGCACCACGCCCAGCGCCGCCATGGCATTTTCAGCGATGTGGCGGCCGGGCGCACCGATCAGAACTTCATGGGTTTCCCCATCAATAACCGCCCAGACCGTGGAGCTTTCTGCACCGCCATCAAATTCCGCCAGCCGGAACTCAGCCTTCATATGCTGACCGAAGGAATGAATATAAAAGATGCCCGCATCGCGCGCCTTGCGCTCCAGATATTCGAAATAGGGATTATCCCGATTGAGCAATGCCGTGCCGCCCGACAAAAGACCCGAAAAAATCTCGGCCTTGGCATCGGCAATCTCATCCACACTGGCAAAATTGCCAAGATGGGCCGGGGCAATGGTGGTAATAATGGCCAGATGGGGCCGCACCATCTGCACAAGCGGCGTGATTTCGCCAGCATGATTCATGCCGATTTCAAACACACCGAAGGTGGCGCTGGCGGGCATGCGTGCCAACGTCAGCGGCACACCCCAATGATTGTTGAAGGAAGCGACGGCTGCATGCACCTCACCTGAGGGAGCCAACACCTGCCGCAGCATTTCCTTGGTGGTGGTTTTACCCACGGACCCAGTCACGGCAATGATATGCGCGCGGGAGCGGGCACGGGCGGCCAGCGCCAGCTTGCCCAGCGCCTGAAGCACATCTTCCACCACGATCATCGGCACAGTCAAACGACCAAGGGCTGGCAGCTTGGATTCATTGACCACCATCACAGCCGCACCATTGGCAACCGCGATGCTGGCGAAATTATGCCCATCGACCCTTTCGCCTTTGATAGCAAAAAACGCTTCGCCCGGCTGAATGGTCCGGCTGTCGATGGAGATGCCGGTAATGCCTTCAGGCATTACGCCCAGTGGCCGCCCCTGCATGGCAGCCACCATCTCTTCAATGGTCCAAAGAAAGCTCAAGGGTGAAATTCCTCCATAGCCTTGCGGATTTCAACATGGTCGGAAAACGGCAGGGTCACACTGCCAACAATCTGGCCTTCCTCATGGCCCTTGCCTGCAACAATCAGCGTATCGCCACTCGATAGCATGGCAACGCCCGCCCGAATCGCTTGGGCACGATCGGCAATTTCAATGCCTTTGGGTGTTGCAGCCATGACTTCTGCGCGAATGGTGGCTGCCACTTCCGAGCGCGGATTATCATCGGTAACAATGACAATATCGGCCAGTCGGTTGGCAATCTCACCCATGATCGGGCGCTTGCCCTTATCACGATCACCACCGCAGCCAAACACGGCAATAATACGCCCGCTGGTAAAAGGCCGCACCGATTTCAAAACATTTTCCAGCGCATCGGGCTTGTGGGCATAGTCCACATAGGCCAGCGCACCCGCTTTGGTCTGCCCCACCAGTTCCAGACGGCCTGCGGCTCCTTGCAGGCTTTCCAGCGCCTTCAAGGCCACGGCAACATCAACACCCGTGGAAATCGCAAGCCCTGCCGCCACCAGTGCATTGGCAATCTGGAAATCACCGGCCAGGGGCAGATGCACTTCGTAAATCTTGCCCTCGTGATGGATTTCAGCAAATTGCCGGTGGCGGGAATGTTCCACACGCTTGAGCGTCAGAAACGTGCCAGCCCGGCCAACCGTGCGCACATCATGGCCTGCTGCGCTTGCCACCCGGATGGCTTCCGCCGACCATTCATCATCCGCAAAAATCACCGCAGGCGAACCCTTGGGCAAAAGCGTATCAAACAGCCGCATCTTGGCGGCCATATAATGTTCCACGGTCGGGTGGTAATCCATATGGTCGCGGCCAAGATTGGTAAAGCCTGCCGCTTTCAGCACCACGCCATCCAGACGGCTCTGGTCCAGCCCATGGCTGGATGCTTCCATGGCCGCATGGGTGACACCTTCATGGGCCAGTTCGGCCAGCAATTGATGCAGCGCCACGGGATCGGGCGTGGTCAGCGAGCCATAATCATTGCGGGTGGAGGAAATCACGCCCGTTGTGCCGATCTGCGCGCTGGAAAGTCCTGCAAAAGCCCAGATTTGCCGCACAAAAGAGGCAACCGATGTTTTGCCTGCCGTGCCAGTGACAGCCACCATGGTTTGCGGCTGTACACCATAAAAGCGGGCAGCAGCCAAGGCCAGCGCCCGGCGCGGCTGATCACTGACCAGCACCGGCACTCCGGCATCCACCGGCGCTCCTGCCAGAACCACAGAGGCACCATTGGCCACCGCATCTTTGACAAATTGCGCGCCATCGGCTTTGACACCGGCCACCGCCACAAACATCATGCCGGGCTTCACCTTGCGGCTATCCACCGCGATGCCGGTCACGTCGAGATCAGCCAGGGTCGCATCAAGCGGGCCTATCAATTCTCCAAACGCACCATTGGCAAGATCGCGCAATTTCATCTGCTTTCTATTCCTTTTCCCCAGATTGCATCACAAGCGGCTATTCGATTCGCCCTTAGCAACCCTTAAAACGCTAGTAAGACACCAGCATATCCTTGCCAAGCGAACCAAAATCCGGTTCTACACCCAGAATTGGGGCAGTTCTGCGGATGATGTCGCGCACAATCGGCAAAGCGGTATAGGCCGAGATGGTGCCGCCCTGCTCACCGGTCAGTGGTTCGTCAATAAAACTCAGCACGATGTAGCGCGGCTTGCTCATCGGAAATGCGCCGAGAAAAGCGTTGAAGTTCAGCTTGCTGTCATAGCGGCCATTGATGACCTTATCAGCAGTACCCGTTTTGCCGCCCACATCAAAACCGGGAATGCGCGCACCACGGCCCGAACCATAAAGGCCGTTATATTCAAACA
>CAJYRE010000449.1 GCA_913776675.1 Rhizobiaceae bacterium | reverse complement strand
CCACTCAATGGCCGGAAAACTCCACCAGTGTGCGGACATCCACGCCCAGCGCTTCCAGCTTCTTGCGTCCACCGAGATCGGGTAGATCAATCACGAAGCAGGCGGAGACCACATCGGCCCCAATCTGGCGGAGCAATTGCACGGCTCCCACGGCGGTGCCGCCGGTGGCAATCAGGTCATCGACCAGAATCACCTTCTCGCCGGGTTGCACGGCATCCACATGCATTTCCATCTCGTCCAGACCATATTCAAGGCTGTAGGCAATGCTCACGGTGTCATGCGGCAGCTTGCCCTTTTTGCGGATCGGCACAAAGCCTGCCGACAACTGATGCGCAACGGCACCGCCCAGAATGAAGCCACGGGCTTCCATGCCAGCAATTTTGTCAATCTTCATGCCCGCATAGGGCTGCACCAGCTCATCCACAGCGCGGCGAAAGGCGCGCGGATTGCCCAGCAGCGTGGTAATATCCCGAAAGATAATGCCCGGCTTGGGGTAATCGACAATGGAACGGATGGTTTCAGAAAGCTCTTGGGAAAATTTAGTCATCATCAGGTCCGGCTGTACGGCTTTTCTAGTTACAAGCGACCCTATCAATATTGTGCTTGCAACCCAACAAAAAAGGCGGCTTGATCGCCGCCTTTCCAGAGCCTTTTACGTCATAAAGCTCAATGTTCCTTGCTGGAATACACTGAACGCTTGGTCAGATAGATCAAGCCAGTAAAGATCACCAGAAACACCAGAACCATAAAACCGGTGCGTTTGCGCTCTTCCAGATGCGGCTCTGCGGTCCACATCAAAAATGCGGCCACGTCCTTGGCATATTGATCTACTTTTTCCGGGCTACCATCATCATAGGTCACCTGCCCGTCGCTCAACGGTGGAGCCATGGCGAGGGCTGCGGCATTGGCGAAGTATGGGTTATAATGGGTGCCTTGCGCCACTTCCACACCGGCTGGCGGGTTCTGATAGCCAGTGATCAGCGAGTAGATATAGTCCGGCCCGCCTTCCTGATACTGCCCCCAAACAATATCAAACAGGAATTGTGGGAACCCACGCTCAATGCCACGCGCCTTGGCCAGCAGTGACATATCCGGCGGTGCAGCCCCATTGTTGGCGGCGGCCGCCGCTTCATGGTTGGGGAATGGCGACGGGAAATGATCCGATGGCACGGCCTTGCGGGTGTACATTTCACCCGAGGCGTTTGGCCCGTCCTGCACTTCATATTGGGCCGCAAAGGCTTTGACCTGGGCTTCCGTATAACCCAGATCCGTCAGTGTTCTGAACGCCACAAGGTTCATCGAGTGGCAGGCCGAACAGACTTCCTTATACACCTTCAATCCGCGTTGAAGCTGGCCTTTGTCATAGGTGCCAAATGGACCAGCAAAGCTCCATTTCTGCTCCCTTGGCTTATGCAGCGGATAATGCGGGGTTTCGCCCTCAGCGTGTTCCTGTGCAATGGCAGCAGACAGGCCAAGACCCGTTGCAAACACCAGACCCAGGAGGCTTGTGACAAGCTTTTTCATAAAATTACTCCTCTCCTGAGCCTGCATCAGACGGTGCCCTGTACCTTGCCGGCCTTCTTTTCCAGAACGGCTTCCGTGATCGAGTAGGGCACGCGACGGGGCGTTTCCAACAGGCCCAGCAGTGGCATGATGATCAGGAAGAAGCTGAAATAGTAGAGCGTGCCAAACTGCGCCATGGTGGTGTAGGTGTCGGTCGGCTGACGCGAGCCCAGCCAGCCCAGCAGAATGCAATCGGCCACGAACACCCAGAAGAACAGCTTGTACCAAGGACGATAAACGGCAGAGCGCACTTTGGATGTATCCAGCCAAGGCAGGAAGAACAGCACGATGATGGCTCCGAACATCACCAATACGCCGCCGAGCTTGGAGTCGATAAACAGGATGTTGAAGGTAATGGCGCGCAGCATGGCGTAAAACGGCAAGAAGTACCATTCTGGCACGATATGGGCCGGGGTCTTCAGTGGGTCTGCCATGATGTAATTGTCCGGATGCCCAAGGAAATTCGGCATGTAGAACACAAACCAGGCATAACCGATGAGGAAGATGCACACGCCCAGCGCATCCTTGAGGGTTGCATAGGGGGTAAACGGCACCGTGTCGGTCTTGAGCTTCACCTCAACGCCAGTCGGGTTGGTTTGGCCCGTCACATGCAGCGCCCAGATATGCAGGATCACCACACCGGCAATCATGAAGGGCAGCAGGTAATGCAGGGAGAAGAAACGGTTCAGCGTGGGCTGATCCACCGCAAAGCCGCCGAGCAGGAAGGTCTGAATCCACTCGCCCACCCAAGGGAAGGCCGAGAAGAAGCCGGTGATGACCGTGGCCCCCCAGAACGACATCTGCCCCCAGGGCAGAACATAGCCCATAAAGGCGGTTGCCATCATCAGCAGGAAGATGACCACGCCGAGCATCCAGAGGATTTCACGCGGCGCTTTATAGGAGCCGTAATACAGCCCGCGCGCAATGTGCAGATAAACGGCAATGAAGAAGAAGGAAGCGCCGTTGGCATGCATATAGCGCAGCAGCCAGCCGTGATTGACATCACGGGCGATTTTTTCCACCGAGTTGAAGGCAACGGTGGTATCCGCGGCATAATGCATGGCCAGAACAACGCCGGTGAGAATCTGCACCAGCAGCATCACAGAAAGCATTGCGCCAAAGGTGTAGGCGTAATTGAGATTGCGCGGCACGGGGTAAGCAACGAAGCTGTCATGGACGAGGCGCGGCAATGGCAAGCGCTGAT
>CAJYRE010000448.1 GCA_913776675.1 Rhizobiaceae bacterium | reverse complement strand
TAGAGTCTGTCTGGTTCAATCTGAACCTGACAGACTCTAGCGAATGCCCATAGCCAATGAGTCCACAGCACCTGTCGGGCCGCTGTCGTTCTTCACCGCAATGGTACAAGCGGTGTTCACCGAAGGCGATGCGCTTTTGCCACCGTTTGCGCAGATATTCTTGCCATCCACCTTGGCCACCAAATCCTGTCCGCTGCGATTGAAAAAGGTCCACATACGCTTGGCGGCATACATGGGCTCGGCGTTTTTGTCAGACGCCGCCGCCAGCGAAAAGCCAATATCACGCGCGGGCCAATCATGGGTTTGACCGGCAATGGTGTAAGACACAATGCGTGTGCCACCCTTGCAACGCTCGAACGAAGCGGATGTGACTTTGACGCCTTTGACCACGGTTTCCGTGCCCGTGCAGCCATCCAGCTCGGCCCAGCGGTTCAAGGCCATCTGACCACTATATTGCCAATAAGGCTTGCCACCACCGGCAAACGGATTGGTGTTATCCTTCACACCCCAGAAGGCAATGATGGAAACGGGCTGGGCAGGATTACAGGTTTTGGGATCGGGTAACCACTTGCCCTGAACCTGCACGGGATAGCCAGCGCGCAAACTCATCACAAAGCCCGCTGCCGTAAAATCGCGGTTTCCATTGCAGATATATTGCGACAGCATACGACCGCCGCCCGAATAGCCCGAGGCATACAGGCGTGTGTCATCCACACAAAAGCGCGATTTGACCTGAGCGATGGCCTCGCTGAGATATTCAACATCATCCGGCCCATTGCCCGGCGTGACTCCCGGCACATTCCACGCATGGGTATCGGGCAGTTTGCCATCCAGCCCACCCTGCGGAGCCACGACGATAAAGCCGTTTTCCTTGGCGACATCAGCCCAGCCGCTTTGTGCCAACTGGGCTTTGGGAAAACTGTTGGACCCATGCAGATCAAACACCACCGGCACCTTGGTTTTTGAGGTATAACCCGGCGGCACAAACACCAGTGCCCGACGCTTCATGCCGTCTGACTCAAATGTCAGATCCTGAAAGCCAGCCTGCGCATAAAGCCCGCATCCTGACGCGGCCATGGCATGGCCTGCCAAACCCGTCATGCATAAAAACAATACTGCATACGCACACACAACAAAACCCGGCCAACGCTGACCAGAAACGCCACTGCCTGTCATCCAGTTTTCCTCAATCGCCGCTTGTTTGACGTTAGCACATACACATATGGCATCAAGAAAAACATGGTGGAGATTCGATCCAGATGGTTAGGAGATTGTGTTTAGACCGTCAAATGCCGCCGTGCCTCTGGTGTATCCAGCACCTCGGCAGGCCCCTCATGCACAATCTCGCCCCGATCCATGATGTAAACATGGTCGGCCAGCTCGCGGCAGAAATCCAGATATTGCTCCACCAGCAAAATCGCCATGCCGGTTGAATCGCGCAGGTACCGAATGGCGCGGCCAATATCCTTGATGATCGAGGGCTGAATGCCTTCTGTTGGCTCATCCAGCACCAGAATTTTCGGCCGCGTCACCATGGCCCGGCCAATGGCCAATTGCTGCTGCTGACCGCCCGATAAATCGCCACCGCGCCGTGCCAACATGCTTTCCAGCACCGGAAACAGGCTGAAAATATCATCGGGAATGGATCGATCCTTGCGCTTTAATGGCGCAAAGCCGGTTTCCAAATTTTCCTTCACCGACAACAGCGGAAAAATCTCGCGCCCCTGCGGCACATAGCCAACGCCTTGCCTTGCGCGGTTAAAGGGTGCCATGCCGTTCAGCACCTTGCCATCAAAGGCAATCGTTCCGTTCGAGACCGGATGCTGCCCCGTGATGGCCCTCAGCAGCGAGCTTTTGCCCACGCCATTGCGGCCCAGCACACAGGTGATCTTGCCCATGGGCGCGTTCAGGCTGACCGAGCGCAGCGCCTGAGCGGCACCGTAATGAAGATTGACGTTTTCAACTGTCAGCATATCACCGCCCCAGATAGTTCTCGATCACGCGCTGATCGTTGGAGACAAAATCAATCGAGCCTTCGGCCAGCACCGAACCTTCAGCGAGGCAAGTCACTTTCACGCCCAGATCGCGGATAAAGCCCATGTCATGCTCCACCACCACGACTGATCGGGTCTTGGCGATTTCGCGGAGCAGAATGGCTGTTTCCGCGGTTTCGGCATCGGTCATACCCGCCACGGGCTCATCTACCAGCAGCAATTTCGGCTCCTGCGCCAGCAACATACCAATTTCCAGCCATTGCTTTTGGCCGTGGCTGAGATTGGCGGCGAGATCATTCTTGCGGTGGGTCAGCCGCACCGTCTCCAAAATATTTTCAATCCGCTCGCGGTCCTGCGCACTCATGCGGTAAAACAGCGTGGAGAAAACCCCGCGTGGCTTGTTCAGCGCCAGTTCCAGATTGTCTCACACGGTATGGCTTTCAAACACCGTGGGCTTTTGGAATTTACGGCCAATGCCAAGCTGGGCAATCTCGGCCTCATCGCGTTTGGTGAGGTCAATCTTGCCGCCATCGAAAAACACCTCGCCGCTATCAGGCCGGGTTTTGCCGGTGATGATGTCCATCATCGTGGTTTTGCCCGCCCCGTTCGGACCGATGATGGCGCGAAGCTCGCCGGGTTCGACCACAAAGGACAGCGAATTCAGAGCCTTGAACCCATCAAACGAGACGCAGACACCATCGAGATACAGCAAGCTGCTGGTGGTTTTATCGCTCATGGCTTGGCCTCCACAGTGTTATGGGCAATCTCGACTTCTGCCGCATCCCGATATTCCTTGCGACGGCCCCAGAGTTGGGCAACGGTTCCCACAATGCCCTTGGGCAAAAACAGCGTGACCAGTACAAACAAGCCGCCCAGCGCAAACAGCCAGGCGTTGGGGAACAGGCCAGTGAAGATGGTCTTGCCGCCGTTGACGAGGATGGCACCGATGATGGGGCCAATCAGCGTGGCCCGACCACCCACTGCCGTCCAGATTACCACTTCGATGGAATTGGCCGGGGCAAATTCGCCGGGATTGATGATGCCGATTTGTGGCACGTAAAGCGCACCGGCAACGCCAGCCATCATCGCCGAGACCACGAAGGTAAACAGCTTCATATGCTCCACCCGGTAGCCCAGAAAGCGTGTGCGGCTTTCGGCATCGCGAATACCCACCAGCACCTTGCCGTATTTGGAGCGCACGATGGCAGATGCCAGCATGAGAGACAGCGCCAGTGTTACGGCAGTAATGGCAAACAGGGCGGCGCGGGTGCCATCGGCCTGAATGTTAAAGCCGAGAATATCTTTGAAATCCGTCAGGCCATTGTTGCCGCCAAAGCCCATATCATTGCGGAAGAAGGCTAGGAGCAGTGCATAGGTCATGGCTTGGGTGATGATCGAGAGATAGACGCCATTGACGCGGGAGCGGAAGGCAAACCACCCAAACACAAAGGCCAGCAGGCCGGGGGCCACAAACACCATCAAGGCCGCAAACCAGAACATATCAAAGCCATGCCAGAACCATGGCAGCTCTTTCCAGTTCAAGAACACCATGAAATCCGGCAGGATTGGGTCGCCATAGACCCCGCGCGGGCCAATCTGGCGCATCAGATACATGCCCATGGCATAGCCGCCGAGCGCAAAGAATGCGCCATGGCCCAGCGAGAGAATACCGCAGAAACCCCAGACCAGATCCAGCGCCAAGGCCAGCATGGCATAGGTGAGATATTTGCCAAACAGCGCCACCAGATAGGTGGGCATATGCAAGGCGCTTCCTTCCGGCACCGCAAGGCTGAGAACCGGCACGATAATGGCCGCCAGCAGCAGCAGGCCAATGGCAATCAGGATTTTGCGATTCAGCGAGCGCAGCAAAAACGAGGTGATCATGCCTCCACCGCCCTTCCCTTGAGTGCGAAGAGACCGCGCGGTCGCTTCTGGATAAACAGGATGATGAGAACCAGCACGAGGATTTTGCCCAGCACCGCCCCGGCGTAAGGCTCAAGAAACTTGTTGAGGATGCCCAATGAAAACGCGCCCACCAATGTGCCCCAAAGATTACCAACGCCGCCAAACACCACGACCATGAAACTGTCGATAATGTAGCTCTGGCCAAGGTTTGGCGAGACGTTGTCGATTTGTGAGAGCGCCACACCCGCCATGCCTGCAATGCCCGAACCAAGAGCAAAGGTAAACGCATCGACCCAAGGGGTGCGAATGCCCATGCTGGAAGCCATGCGGCGATTTTGGGTGACAGCGCGCATCTGCAAGCCAAAGGCGGAGCGTTTTAAGAGCATCAGAAGGGCTGCGAACACCGCCAGCGAAAAGGCCAAAATCCACAAGCGGTTCCAGGTAATCGTCAATCCACCCAAGGCAAAAGAGCCGGACATCCACAGCGGATTGGCAACCTCCTGATTGGTGGGACCAAAGATGGAGCGCACCAATTGTTGCAGCATCAGCGAAATACCCCAAGTGGCCAGCAGGGTTTCCAGCGGGCGACCGTAGAGAAAGCGGATCACACAACGCTCGATCACCAGACCAAAACCCGCCGTGACAATAAACGCTACAGGTAATGCGAAAGCCAAGGACCATTCAAACAAGCCGGGCGCGTGGGCGCGGATCACTTGTTGCACCACAAAGGTGGAGTAAGCCCCCAGCATCACCATTTCACCATGGGCCATGTTGATAATACCCATGACACCGAAGGTGATGGCAAGACCTATAGCTGCCAGTAGCAAGACCGAGCCAAGGGAAATTCCGTAGGAAATATTCTGTGCCGAGTTCCACAGCGCCACTTCATGCTGAACCGAGGCAATGGCCGCATCAATATCGCCCTTCAGGGCTGGATCAGCGGTTTGGGCTGCATTGCCGAGAATGGAAAGCGCATCCTGCCCACCAATATCATGGATCACATTGATGGCAACGCGCTTTTCATCAACCGGGCGGTTGGAGGTGAGAAGCGACACGGCCTGTGCCTGCACCAGCAGCTTTTTGACCTCGCCATCCTTTTCCTTGGAAAGCGCCGTATCCAGCAGTTCCAGATTTTCCTCGCTTGGGGCCTTCAAAAGCGCATCGGCAGCACTCAGCCGCACGGCACGATCAGGACTGAGTAGCGTCAAACCACCTTGGGCGGATCGGATCGCACGGCGCAAACCATTATTGATCTTGATTTTCACCATCAAAGCCTTGGCTTCCTGCCCGGCGTCCGCACCCGTGATGGGATCAATCAACGCCAGCTTGCCGCCTGCCGATTTGGTGATGAACACGGCACCATCGGATTTGCGGGCGTAAAGATCACCACCGCTTAAGGCTTCAAGGGCTGGTACCAGCTTGATGTTGCCGGTTTTGCCAAGCGCGTCGATGATTTTCTCGGCTTGCGCGAAATCAGCCGTGCCCAGCGATTTGATCAGGCTGGCCGGATCATCATCGGCACGGGCAACGGAAAGCCCAAAAGCCAGGATCAGCAAAAGCCCGGCAGCCACAACAGATAACAGATGATTCAAACAGGATCGCAATTTTTCGGTCCCTCTTTTATTCAGCAGCGCCATTCTTGTATCGCCGGTTTGACCACTATCGTTTTGATATGCCGCTTACCCCCCTCTGGCTTGCCAGCCATCTCCCCCTCA
>CAJYRE010000447.1 GCA_913776675.1 Rhizobiaceae bacterium | reverse complement strand
CAATATCAACAACAGCGCCTGATACCGGCTCGGCAGTGGCGGGCTGTATGCTGTTGATCCGGCCATCCACAACGGTGATGGTGTGCAAAAGCCCATCGGCAAGTCTGGCATTGGTAAAGGCGGTTTCAATCATGATGGGGTCCGTTCTCAATGGGTGTGTGGCAAAATTTCCGGGAGCGATCCCGCGCAAAATCCTCTGCCATCATGGGCGTTCGCGCAGGCTGATGCCATCGCGGGCCACAACATGGCCTGCCGTCACCACCAGTGTGCGCGGCTGATGGGTCACAATGGCTTCTGCAACGGTTTCCCCTTCCACAATCACGACATCGCCGCGCCCGCCAACCGTTAAGGCATGTTGCTGACGGTCCATGGCTATGGCTCCGCCTGTTGTGCAAACATCAAGCGCCATCAGCAATTCATCGTCACGGCGCAGGTTGTTCTTCATGCCCAGCAGCATGGCGCGCTCCAGCATGTCGCCGTTGCCATAGGGGCCCCAGGTGTCACGAAAGCCATCAATGCCCGCGCCAAAGCGTACACCCGCTGCCCGCAGACGCTTCAAGGACGGCACAACATGGGATGGCGGTGCTGTTGTCAGAATGGGAACATCCAGTTCCGCGCAGGTGTCAATCAAGGCCTGAGTCATGTTCCAGTCGCTATGGCCAAGGCAAAACGCATGGCTGACGGCAACCTTTCCCTGCATGGAAAGCGCGCGGATGCGCTCAAACATCAACTCCATGGAAAAGGCACCGAGTTCACCGCCCTCATGCAGATGAATGTCGATGCCTTTGCCATATTTCTCCGCCAATGCGAAAATGGTGTCGAGATGCGCCTTGGGATCGCGGTCCATGCCACAGGGATCAAGCCCGCCAACCAGATCGGCCCCCATGGCCATGGCCTGATCAAGCAGTTCGGCGGTTCCGGGGCGTCGTATCAATCCCGATTGGGGAAAAGCAACGATTTCGATTTCCACAATATCCGCCAGTTGGCGGCGCGTTTCCATCACCCCTTCAAGGGCGATGAGGCCCTGATCGGTATCAATATCCACATGGGTGCGGATCAATGTTGTGCCATAACCCACCGATTGCAGGGCATGGCGCATGGACTGGGTGTGGGCATTCAGCCCATAGTCCTGTTTTACCTTTCGCTCGTTGTCGATCTTGTCAATCAAGCGCGGGCCAACCGTGTTGACATACCAGGGATAGCCCAGAAGCGATTTGTCCAGATGCGTATGGGTGTCAACAAGGCCGGGAATGGCAATGCGTCCCGCAGCATCCTCCACGGGCACATTTTCCGCCACCAGGGCCGGGCCAATGGCGGCAATCCGGCCATCCCGGATGAGAATATCGGCAGCATGGCCGCCCAAGGGCCGTGTGTTTTTTATCAGAAGATCATGCATGCAAAACCTCGTTGTCGTTTAAAACCCGCCGCCGTGAACAGGATGCACTGCGATGGGCTTTAGCCTTGTTGTTGGCATGGACGGTCGTGTTTTATTGAGGACAATAAAACGCGACATGCTGTCGGCTATCGCGCAACCGCTCTCACTCTTTGTTTTCACGTATTTCCGGACGGAAAACCGCTACACACTTTTCTCAGGTCAATGCTCTAGATGCGCTCGTCATTGCATTCTCAATATCACCTCATATTGCATGCAATTTTTCCAAAGCCGGCCTTTAAGATGGATGATTGGCCATTTTCAATGAGGAAAATGAGATTTCTTCATCGCTTTTAGACCCTGTGAGATTGAGGCTAAGCCAGAAGCGGTGAAGAATCAACCAAAATTGCATGCAATTTATACGGCTTTATGTCCTTATATTTTTGTGCAATATAACGGCTAGTCTGCATGCAAAATAGGAGGCTGGCCACGATGTCCACCAATCTGAGCCGGAGTGATGCGATCTATGTGTCTCTGCGCAGAGCCATTCTTGAGCAGGCTCTGAAGCCGGGCACAAAGCTGCCGGAAGATTCGATTGGCGACACATTCGGGGTCAGCCGCACGAGTGCGCGCAATGCTTTGTTGCGTCTTGCAGCGGATGGTCTGGTGGACATCAAGCCCAATCGGGGGGCGGCTGTTGCCATGCCTTCTCTGGAAGAGGCAGAGGAGGTTTTTGCCTTGAGACGTTGTCTTGAGCGCGAAGTGATCGAGCGACTGTGCCAACGCATGCCACGCGATGGCATTGATGCGTTGATTAGCCATGTGAAAGAGGAAGAGAGAGCCTTGTTGGCGTCCTCGCCACGCTCCATCCGGCTGGCTGGCGAATTTCATATTCTGCTGGCCGAATTGACCGGCTCAAAATTGTTGATTGATTTCATCAGTCAGGTTGTTTCACGCTCGTCGCTCATTCTCGCCCGGTTCGGTCGTCCGCATTCGGCAGAATGCGGCATTGACGAGCATGTGCAACTGATTGAAGCCCTGAAAGCACAGGATGTTGCGGCCGCATGCCATATCATGGATCACCATCTGCATGCGGTCGAAGACCGCGCCAAAGCCGATGAGAAAGACAGTGGACCGGATATTGCCGACATTCTCAGCCGATACATGACGGCATCCGACTGAACATTCGGTTCCTCAGGCCCGCTGGAAGGGGCGCATGCCCATGCCCAATCCAGTATTCAGACATCTTGATCAGGAGAGGGAAGAGATGAATGTTGATCTTTTGCTGCGCAATGCCCGCCTTGCGTCGGGTTGCGACTGCGTGGACCTTGCCATCAAGGATGGCCTGATTGTGGCCATTGCGCCGCAGATCCGCTGTGAGGCGGTGGAAACGGAAGATCTGGAAGGGGCCTTTGCTTTTCCGGGCTTTGTGGACAGCCACATTCATCTGGACAAGGCCTGTATTTTGCAGCGCTGCACGATCTGTGCGGGCACACTGGAAGAAGCGGTGCGGGAGACCGCGCGCGCAAAAGTCGATTTCACCGAAGAAGACGTTTTTCAGCGCGCTTCAAAGCTGGTGGAAAAAGCCATTCTGCATGGCACCAACCGCATGCGCACCTTCGTTGAGATCGATCCGCGTGTCGGCATGCAATCCTTCTCGGCGATCAAAAGAGTGCGACAGCATTATGCCGCAGCCATTGACATTCAGATTTGCGCCTTTGCGCAGGAAGGTTTGACACAGGAGCCTGAAACCGGGGCCATGCTGGATGCCGCCCTCTCTTCGGGCGCTGATCTGATTGGCGGTTGCCCCTACACGGATGCCCATCCCCGCGAGCATGTTCGAGCAATTTTTGCGCTGGCCCGCAAGCATGATGTGGATGTCGATTTTCATCTCGATTTCAGCCTTGATCCAGAAAAGACCGATCTGCCAGCAGTGATCGAGGCGACCCGGCAAAATGGATATGCAGGCCGTGTCAGCATCGGCCACGTCACCAATCTGTCGGCGCTGAGCCGGGATGCGCTTTTGCAGGTTGGCAGAACCATGGCTGAAGCGGGGATTGCCCTGACCGTCCTGCCAGCAACAGACCTGTTTCTGATGGGGCGCGAATATGCATCCCATGTTCCACGCGGCATTGCGCCTGCGCATCTTCTCGCAAAGCTTGGGGTTCAAACCTCGATTGCCACCAACAATGTGCTGAACCCGTTCACGCCCTTCGGTGATGCTTCTTTGGCACGAATGTCCAACCTCTATGCCAATGTCATGCAGCTCTGCCGAGATGAGGACATCGAAACCGTCTTTGCCATGGTCAGCGCACAGGCCGCAGCCATTCTTGGCACACCCCATACGCTGAGGGTTGGTGGCAAAGCCGATCTTGTTGTTCTGGATGCCACAGACCCGTGCGATGCGGTCAGATCCGCCGCTCCAGCCATGGCTGGCTGGAAGAATGGCCGCAAAACATTCACGCGCCCCAAGCCGCGTCTGTTGAGTCAATCGTCTTGAGTCTGTCTGGTTTAACCTCGTCTGGCGGCTTGCTCAAACACGGCCGCTAACGGTCTATAGGGATCGAGGGTTTTCATGCGCTCATAGGCCGCGTCCGCATGCGCCTGTCGCAAACTGGCGGCGTTGAGCCAAAAGCGAATGGCGTCAACGGGGTCCTGATCGTCCTCCCAATAGGCACAAAGGTCCGAAATTTCCGGTTGGCTGAGTTGGTGTGGCTCCGAAAGGACAAAAGCCCGCAAATGCGCCATGGCCACCAGCCGCATGGGGCCGATGTGGT
>CAJYRE010000446.1 GCA_913776675.1 Rhizobiaceae bacterium | reverse complement strand
CCGGCAAACACCATAAGCCATGTGAGAAAGCTCACTATCTTTAGCATATCAGCAACCCTTCGCCGACGGTAAAGGACATACGAACATCAGCCTCTCTATGCCATGGCAGAGGTTGGCTCGTGTGATGGGCGAGAACGGGCTGGATCAATTGCATGTGGAATTCTTCCTGACCTCCGCGCATGTTGGAGAGTGAACAGCAGCGTCTGGTGATGAGCGGCTGTAGGCATCTCCCATGGTGTTGGTGACGATGGGAGGAGCAGGAACCTGAGGGATCGCAGCATCTGGCCGCAGGACCGGTGCCATGTCCGATGCGGGTGCGGCCAGGGGCTGCGGCTCTCTTTTGGCGACGCTCTGCACACTTGCTGCGGGCCTGTTCACCGTCAATGCGGGCACCTTGGCTGCCGCCGGCCTATCAAGAACGCTCTGCTGACCGATTGGGTAGATTGGCTGTCCAGCCATGCCAATATTGCCAGCAAGGGCAGGCGGCGCGCCATAGGGATTCCAGAACGGCGACTGGAATGCGCCTGTCAGCGTGTAATGATACATCACCGACAACAAGGTGTTTTGTGTCGCGCCAGCCTGACACAGCCGCAACCGCACCTGGATCATGCCGGTATCGCCAAAGACGGCCCGGTTTTCATCTGCCGTGCGAACCTGCTGCCATCCATAGAAGCACAGATCATTTCCCGCACCTTTGCCAACGGCATAGGAAAATGCGCCATAGCTATTTTGAAGATAGTCAGGCGATGTGGACATTGGGATCGATGGAAAATCGGCCCGCATCTCTGCCTCAAGACGACTTCGCTGAAAGGCAATATAGGGCAAACGCTCGCGCGCTTCATATCGAGAGTCGGCAGGCCCCCAATAGGACACTTTCATGTAGTTTTGGCCCGGCGTATGCGCATCGGTTCTGAGAAAGATTTGCTGCTCGACCGCGTTGGCGTAATTTTTCTGAACGATTGTCAACGTATCAAAGGAGCCAGGCGCCACGAATGCCAACGCTTTTTCCGGTCCCACCAGAGTCGGCGCAATCGGCGGCTGAAGGCCGCCGGTCTGCGCGCAGCCGCAAAGAACAATCCCGATCAAGATCGCCCCTATTCTGCAAAATATCGCGGTTGCAGTTCCGACCATATTCTGAAAATAAAGCCACTGCATGGGGTGGATTCTCGACGTTCGATAGAAATTTAAAGAATATTTAAATAAGCGTAGTTAATTTTTTCTTAACAAAAACAGAGACAAAGCAGTCCATTAATTAAGCATAATCTTAATAATATTGCTCACAGAGTCAATAGCCGCGCAGTGCTCCTTGATAGAATGGGCGGCAAAGGGCAAGAGCCTGCATGCCTGCATGCCGTGCCATATTGCTTTGCCTGCCCGATTTATGTACTAATTGGTTAATAGTATAATGGATACGGTCACAATTTCCGGGACGATAGAACGGATGAGTCAAGACGCGGTCAAACCGACGACAAAGACTGCAAAGCCCGCCAAGCGTGACCCGGAAGGGGTGCGGCGGGATATTCTGTCTGTGGCCATGGACGAATTTTCGCAAAATGGCCTCTCAGGTGCGCGCATTGATGAAATTGCGGCCCGCACGCGCACATCCAAGCGGATGATTTACTATTATTTTGGCGACAAGGAAGGGCTTTACCAGAACGTTCTGGAACAGGCCTATGGCAAAGTGCGTGGTGGCGAAAGCGACCTTGAACTGGACGAGCTGGAGCCGGTTGCAGCTCTGGAAAAGCTCTGTCGCTTCACCTTTGAACACCACAGCCGCAACCCGGCCTTTATCCGCATGGTGATGATTGAGAATATCCATCATGGTCGTCACATGCAGCATTCCAGCACCATCAGCAACCTCAACCGCCCTGCCATTGAGGCGCTGGAAAAGGTGCTGAAACGCGGGCAGGCCAGCGGTGTGTTCCGCACCAATATCAATCCGCTTGAGCTGCATTGGCAGATCAGCGCCCTATCGTTTTTCAACGTTTCGAACGCTGCCACCTTTTCGTTTCTCTTTGGCGATGCGCTGTTCCGCCCCGAAGGGCAGGAAACGCTATCGCGCCATGTGGCGGATATGGTGCTGCGCTATGTGCTGCGCGCCGACCAGATTGTCAGCCGCGAGACAGCCGATTGATCAGGTGGCGCAACGCCATCTCGTATCCTTCCACACCCAGACCGGCAATCACCCCTTCTGCCCGCGTGGAAACATAGGAATGGTGGCGGAACACCTCCCGCTTGTGAATATTCGAAATATGCACCTCAATCACCGGCGCTTCAAAGGTGTTGAGCGCATCCAGAATGGCAACGGATGTATGGGTGAAAGCGCCGGGATTGATGACAATGCCCGCCGCCTTGTGGCGGGCTTCATGAATCCAGTCAATCAACTCATATTCGCGGTTGCTTTGGGCAAAGAAAATCTCATGTCCTGCCGCCTGCGCCAGTGTGCGGCAATTGGCTTCTACATCCGCCAGCGTTTCCCGCCCGTAGATTTCGGGCTGGCGTTGTCCCAGCAGGTTCAGATTGGGACCATTCAATACATAAAACAGGCTCATGCGACGCCCTCCGCCTGGCATAATTCGGTAAAATGGGCACTCATGCGGCCTGCATCCGGCTCACGCCCGCAAAACAGACGAAACGCGCCCACAGCTTGAAACACGGTCATACCGCCGCCGGGCAGAATTTGACACCCCTTGGCCTTGGCGGTGGCCAGAAGCTCAGTCACCAGCGGCATATAAACAATATCCGCCACCCAATGGCGAGCTTCCAAAAGATCCGGGGAAACCGGAATGCCGGGATGGGCTGGCATGCCCACCGGTGTTGCATGAATAAGCCCATCGGCATGCGGCATGGAGGCGGCAGGATCATCCACCACAAAGGCGCGCTGTGCGC